>NZ_MQUI01000079.1:0-8674 GCF_001970915.1 Sphingomonas sp. Sph1(2015) | reverse complement strand
CTGAAGGGGAGGGGTGAGCAGAGTTGATCGTTTTCAACTTTAGGCCGCTTCGGCGCGCGCCGCCAGCGCCTCGCGGTTGCTGATCGTGATGGCGCGGCCGCCCGGCAGGCCGATCAGGCCGCTTTGCTTCATCCGGGTCAGCTGGCGGCTGACCGTCTCGATCGTCATGCCCAGCACATCGGCGATCTGCCCGCGCGTCAGCGGCAGGTCGAAGGTGACCGGCCCGTCGCGGCTGGCCCGGCACCCGCTGGCCCCCGCGCGCGCCGCCATGTCGAGCAGGAAGCCCGCCAACTTCTCCCCGGCCGACCTGCGCGCCAGCACCAGCATCCGCCCGCGCGCCTCGTTCAGCGATTCAAAGGTCCGCTGGAGCAGCAGGCGTTCCAGCCGCTGATGATTCTCCAGCACCCGCTCGAACGCGGCGCGGGGAAAGACGCACAGCTCGGCCTCGGTCAGCGCGGTCAGGGTGAAGTCCACATCGCCCGCATAGGGCTGCCCGAAGAAATCGGCGGGGTAGAGCAGGCCGACCGTCTGCTCGCGGCCGTCGGCGGTGGCGGCGACCAGCTTCAGCACGCCGGTCAGCAGATTGCCGCAGATCACCGCTTCGTCGCCTGCCCAGGCGATGGTCTGGCCGCGCGCGACCCGGCGACGCTGGCCGATGGCGTTCAGGGCGGTCAGTTCCCGGTCATCCAGGCTGCCGCACAAGGCCCGGTCGCGCACCGCGCAATCGGCACAGATGTCGTTCGGGATCATGACCTTGCCTTATAGCGCGGCCATGATCCCCTGTCGTCGGACGGATTGTCCTATCTGTCAGTGTCGCGGTGACACGTTGTCGTCCTGCGGCAGATGGAATTCGTGCCAGATACCGTTAAGGATGCCGAAGCCGACCGCAAGGCCGAGGCCCAGGACCCAGGAAAAATACCACATGGGTCGTTCCTTTCTCAGTAGAAGTCGGGGTTGGTGCGCACCGCCTCCGCCGTCACGCGCCCGAACATCACCCGGTAAGCCCAGGCGGTGTAGGCAAGCACGATCGGCAGGAAGACGAGCGTGACGAATAGCATGATGCCCAGCGTCTTGGGTGTGGACGATGCGTTCCACACCGTCAGGCTGCTATGCGCGTCGATGCTGGACGGCAGGATGAAGGGGAACATCGCGCAACCCACGGTGGCGATGATCCCCGTCGCGGCGAGCGACGACCCGGCAAAGGCCAGCACCTCGCGACCGCGGCGGATACCGACCAGCGCCAGCACGGCCCCGGCAAAGCCCAGCATGGGCAGCGCCGTCATCCACGGATAGGTCGCGTAATTGTCGAGCCATGCGCCGCCCGCCCGCTCCGCCGTCATGCGCAGGGGATTGGAGGGACCGAGCGGATCGACCGCGCCGACGATCCGGTAGCCGATATCGCCCCAGGCGACGAAGGCGAAGCCGGTCGCGAACAACAGGATGGAGGCGACCGCCGCCACCGTTCCGAAGCTGCGCGCGCGATCATGGACGGGACCATGCTCAACCTTGATCGACAGCCATGCCGCGCCGTGCAGCACCAGCATCGCCACCGACAACAGCCCGCAGACCAGCGTGAAGGGTGTGAACAGCCCGAGCAAAGTGCCATCGTAAAAGGCGCGCAGATCGCCATCGAGGCGGAAGGGCGCACCCAGCAGCACATTGCCGACCGCGACGCCGAAGACGAGCGCGGGCACCAGTCCCCCGACGAACAGCGCCCAGTCCCAGCGGCTGCGCCAGGCCGGATCGGGCCGCTTCGAGCGATATTTGAACCCCACCGGCCGCAGGATCAGCGCGGCCAGCACGAGGAACATCGCGAGGTAGAAGCCCGAAAAGCTGACCGCATAGACGAAGGGCCAGGCCGCGAAGATCGCACCGCCGCCCAGGATGAACCAGACCTGGTTCCCCTCCCAGGTCGGGCCGATCGAATTGATGACCATCCGCCGCTCGGCATCGTTGCGCGCGACGAAGGGCAGCAGGGCGGCGACGCCCAGGTCGAACCCGTCGGTCAGCGCGAAGCCGATCAGCAGCACGCCCAGCAGCGCCCACCAGATCAGGCGCAACATCTCATAATCGAACATGTCCTGGCCTCCTTCAGGCGGTGACGGGAATGGCGGCGGGGATGGGACCGGGCGCGGGCTGGTCGTCCCGCTCCTCAGGGCCATGCGCGATGGCGGCGAGGATCAGCCGCACCTCGATCACCGCCAGCACCCCATAGAGCGCGGTAAAGCCCGCCAGCGTGGTCCACAGCGCAGCTTGCGACAGCGAACTGGTCGCCAGGAAGGTCGGCAGCACACCCTCGATCGCCCAGGGCTGCCGCCCCAGCTCGGCGACCAGCCAGCCCAGCTCGATCGCGATCCAGGGCAGCGGGATCGCCGCCACCGCGAGGCGGAGGAACCAGCGCGAATCCATGTGCATCCGGAACGAGCACAGGGCGAAGGCGGTCGCGAAGAGCGCGATCATCGCAAAGCCGATCGCCGCCATGATGCGGAAGCTCCAGAAGAGCAGGCCGACATCGGGAACGGTATCCCACGCCGCCGCCTCGATCTGCTGCGGCGTCGCGGTGCGCGGATCGGCCATCTGGCGCTTGAGCAGCAGGGCATAGCCCAGGTCGCGCTTGTGCGCCTCGAACCGGGCGCGCTGGGCCATGTCCTGCGGGTTCGCCTTCAAGCGCTGGACCGCGTCATAGGCGATCACGCCCGAGGCGATCCGCTCCTGCGCCTTCAAGACCAGCTCGGACATGCCGGTGACGGTGCCGTCCAGGCTGCGCGTCGCGATCAGGCCGAGCAGCCACGGAATCTCGACCTTGTACCGCGTTTCGCGCGCGACGGTGTCGGGATAGCCGAACAGGGTCAGGCCGGAGGGGCCGGGCTCGGTGTGCCAGACCGCCTCGATCGCGGCGAGCTTCATCTTCTGGTTGTCGGTCAGCGCATAGCCGCTCTCGTCGCCCAGCACGACGACCGATAGCGAGGAGGCGAGGCCGAACGCCGCCGCCACCGTCATCGACCGGCGCGCCACGGGCAGGAAGCGGCCCTTGAGCAGCCAGAAGGCCGACACGCCCAGCACCACGACCGAGGCGCAGACATAGCCGGCACTGACGGTATGGACGAACTTGGCCTGGGCTACGGGATTGAACAGCACCGCGCCGAAATCGGTGACCTCCATCCGCATCGTGTCGGGATTGAAGCTGGCCCCGACCGGATTCTGCATCCAGCCATTGGCGACCAGGATCCACAGCGCCGACAAATTGGTGCCCAGCGCGACCATGAAGGTGACGATCAGATGGCCCAGCTTCGACAACCGGTCCCAGCCGAAGAACATCAGCCCGACGAACGTCGCCTCCAGGAAAAAGGCCATCAGCCCCTCGATCGCCAGCGGCGCACCGAAGATGTCGCCGACATAATGCGAGAAATAGGACCAGTTGGTGCCGAACTGGAATTCCATGGTCAGGCCGGTGGCGACGCCCAGTACGAAGTTGATGCCGAAGATCTTGCCCCAGAAGCGCGTCGTCACGCGCCACACCGGACGGTTGGTCATGACATAGACCGATTCCATGATGACCAGCATCATCGACAGGCCGAGCGTCAGCGGCACGAACAGGAAATGATACAGCGCGGTGGCCGCGAATTGCAGTCGCGACAGGTCTACGACGCCGGGGTCCATAGCAGGTCTCCAAAAAAGGAGCCGCCCCCCGGCCCCTTGCCGATCGACTCGCTAGACCTGCGGTTCCGCGCGGACATTGACCGCAGTCAAAGACAGCGGCTGCGGTCGGGGCGACCGTCGCGGCATGACGACGATCGCCCATGCTCCCCCGACGCGTAAGGCGCGCAACCGCTGGTTGAAGGATGCAGGCGCGCGGCGTGACGGCGTGGCGGGCCTGTTGCTGCTCGATACGCTGGCGGCGATCGGCTTTGCGGCGGGGATCGCGGGCGGCGTGACGGTGATGGCGGGGCAGGGGGCGGTGCTGCCCTGGGCCGTGCTGATGCTCGCCACGGGGGCGTTGCGTGGGGTGTTCGCGACCCTGGCCTTGCGGCGGGGCGCGGTGAGGGCGGGGGCGGTCAGGCGCGCGCAGCGGCTTCGCGCCGTGGCCGCCACGCTGTATCGCAAGCCCGGCGTCCCGATCGACAGCGGCCTGCTCGCCAGCCAGGCCGTCGATGCGGTCGAGGCGCTGGACGGCTATGTCGCCCGCTTCCTGCCCGCGCGCCGGGCCGCCGCCGTCGCGCCGCTGCTCGTCCTCGCCGCGACCGCCTGTGCCAGCTGGGTGGCGGCGGCCATTCTTGCGGCTACCCTGGTGCCGTTCATCGCCGGGATGATCCTGGCGGGCGGCGCGGCGGCGGACGAGTCTCGGCGGCAATTCATCGCCCTGCACCGCCTGTCGGCCCGCTTCGCCGACCGGGTGCGTGGCCTGCCGGTGGTGCTGGCCTTCCGGGCCGAGACACGCGAGACCGAGGCGATCGGCGCGGCGGCGCAGGATCTGGCCGAGCGGACCATGCGCGTCCTGCGGGTCGCCTTCCTGTCTTCCGCCGCGCTGGAGTTCTTCGCGGCGCTCTCGGTCGCGCTGGTCGCGGTCTATTGCGGTTTCGCGCTGCTCGGCCTGCTGCCCTTCGCCGCGCCCGAGACGCTGACCCTCGCCCAGGCCTTTTTCGTACTGGCGCTGGCGCCCGAATTCTACGCCCCGATGCGCCGCCTGGCTGCGGCCTATCACGACAAGCAGGCGGCGGAGACGGCCGCCGACACGCTGATGCCGCTGGCGGAACCGGAGCCTGTGCCCGTGGTCCGGGTCGCGGCTCCGCTGGTCCTGCGCGATGTCGCGATCCACTATCCGGGCAGCGATGCCCCGGCCGTCTCGCATCTGTCGCTACGGATCGAGGCGGGGGAGACAGTGGCGCTGCTCGGCCCCTCGGGCAGTGGCAAGACCAGCGTCCTGCACCTGCTGCTGGGGCTCGCCCCGCTATCGGCGGGAACGGTCGAGGCGGGTGGCGTCCCCCTGGTCTCGCTGGCGGGACAGGCGAGCTGGGCGGGCCAGCATCCCCTGCTGATCGCGGGTACGATCCGCGACAATCTGACGCTGGCCCATCCCGCGGCGGACGAACTGGCGATCCAGCGCGCGGTCGCGGCGGCGGGCTTGGGGCCGATGCTCGCGGTTCGGCCGGGTGGCCTTGATGCCCCGCTCGATGCCCGGGGCGGCGGGCTGTCCGGCGGCGAGCGGCGGCGGATCGCGCTGGCCCGAGCATTGCTGAATCCCGCACCCTTCCTGCTGCTCGACGAGCCGACGGCGCATCTCGACGCCGCCGCCGAAGCCGCGCTGATCGCGACCGTCGCGCGCGTCGCGCAAGGCCGCACGACGCTGATCGCCACCCACAGCCCCGCTCTGGCCGCCATCGCGACCCGCGTCGTGCATCTGGGAGATACCGCATGACCCTCCACAGGCTGATCGCCGCCGAACGCTGGCGGGAACGCCGCCGCTTGCGCCAGGCCGCACTCTGTGCCGCGCTGGTCGCGATCGCCTCGGTGCTGTTGCTGGCCTTGTCGGGCTGGTTCCTGACCGCCGCGGCGCTGGCGGGGGGAGCGGGGATCGTCGCGGCGCAGGCGTTCAACTATATGCTGCCCTCCGCCGCGATACGGTTGCTGGCGATCGTGCGGACTGGCGCACGCTATGGCGAGCGGCTGGCGAGCCATGGCGCGGCCTTTGGCGCGCTCGCCCGGCTGCGGCCTGCGCTCTATCGCGCGCTCACGGTTGCGCCGCCCTCGGTCGCGCTGGCGCTCGGCCGGGGCGAGGCGACGGCGCGGCTCATTGGCGATGTCGATGCGGTGGAATGGCATTTCGTCCGCCTGTCGGGGCCGTGGGGTGTCGTGGCGGCGTTGGTGGCGGGCGCGGCGCTGACGCTGCTTGGCGGATGGCCGGCCATGGTCGCGACGCTGGCCTGTATCGGGGGAGCGCTCGGTCTGGCTCGCCTCTGGGCGCACCAATTGGAACAGCCCGGCCGCGCGGTGCAGCGGGCGATGGGCGCCCTTCGCGAGGAGGTGGCGACGCTCGGCGGCGCGGCGGCCGAACTCCGCTGTTTCGCGCTGGAGGATTGGGCGACCGCCCGGATCGCGGCGGCGAGCGACCGGCTGGCCGAGGCGCAGGTCCGGCAGGCGGCGGTGGCGGCACGGTTCGAGGCGCTCCATGCGATCAGCGTCGCACTGGCGGCGGCATCGGCATTGGTCCTGTCGGCGGGCGCTGGCGCACCAATCGCGGCGCTGGCGGCCCTGGCGGCGGCGATGACGGCCGATGCGACCGCGCCGATCCTGCGCGCGATGACCGAGCGTGGACGGCTTCGCGAGGCGGAGGTGCGACTGGGAACGCTGTTCGCGGCGGCGGAAGAGCATCCGGCGGCAGACCGGGCATGCGACGCCAGCCTCATGATCGACGGCGCTCCGTTCGCGCCGGGCAGCCGGATCGCCCTGACGGGGCCATCGGGCTGCGGCAAGACGAGCTTGGTCGAGGGGTTGCTGGGCCTTCGTCCGCTGGCGCTTGGCCGGATCATGATCGGGGGGCGGGATGCCGCCTCCCTCGGACCTGCGACCCTGCGTGCGACCTTCGCCTGGGCGCCGCAGGACGCGGCGTTGATGGCGGGCACGGTGCGCGACAATCTTCGGCTGGCCGATGACCAGGCGAGCGAGGACCGTATGTGGCGGGCGTTGCGCGACGCCGTGCTCGATGGCGTGGTGCGCGCCTTGCCCGAGGGACTCGATACCTGGCTGGGCGAGGATGGGGCACGGCTGTCGGGCGGCGAGCGGCGGCGGCTATCGCTGGCGCGCGCCTATCTGGCGGATGCGCCCTGGCTGCTGCTCGACGAACCCGGCGAGGGGCTGGATGCGGGGGTGGCGGTGCAGGTCGCGCGACGCCTGCACGCGCGGCTGACGCGGACCGGGCAGGGGATGATCCTGGTCAGCCACCGGCCGGTGCTCTCGGCCCTGTGCGATCGGCAATGGGCGACCGACGGCGGAACCCGCCGCTCCGCCGCCTGACCCGGCTGCCCGTCGCAACGCGCCATGCCGTACGGCGCAGGCGGTCCAGGCGGCAGGTCAGACGGCGTGGCTGAAACGCGTGTCGTCCTCGCTGCGCCAGGCGTCGAAGGCGGCGGCAATGCTGCGGGCATAGGGCAGGGCGTCGGCCTTCAGGCGAAGGCGATGGCCTTCCCATCGGAGGAGTCCGGCCTTCTCAAAACGGGAAAGCCGGATCCGGATGGCGTCCCGCTCCGGCAGTCCGTCCGTATCGGCGACGCCATGGCACAGCACCCCCGCGATCGCCGCGCCCCGCCGCTGGTCGAGTGGCGTCCGACGGATACCACGCACGGTTGCGAACCGATTGGCACCGAGCGCCCGGTGCCATTCGCCCGTATTCTTCGCATTCTGGAGCAGGCGGTCGGGAAACGCGCTGATCGCGCTGGCGCCCAGGCCGATCAGGATGTCGGCGGGATCGTCGGTGAAGCCCTGGAAATTGCGGCGCAGCGTACCGTTGGCCGCCGCCTGCGCCATGGGATCGTCCGGTTTGGCGAAGTGATCGAACCCGACTGGCCGATAGCCCGCTGCCGTCAGTTGCTCATGCGCCCAAGCGGCCTGTGCGAAGCGCGCTGCTGCGTCGGGGAGTGCGGTCGCGTCGATCCGGCGCTGGCGCGGGATCAGGTGGGGGACATGCGCATAGCCGAAGACGGCCAGCCGCTCGGGTGCAAGCGCGATCGTTTCGTCCAAGGTCGCTTGAAGCGCTGCGTCGGTCTGACCGGGCAGGCCGTACATCAGGTCGAAATTGATCGATCCGACTCCGGCGCGGCGCAACAGCGTGACGGCGCGGATAATGTCTGCACGGGGCTGAACCCGGCCGATCGCCGCCTGGAGCATGGGATCGAAGGTCTGCACGCCCAGGCTGACCCGCGTGACGCCGGTCTCGGCTATGACGCTCGCCCAGTCCGGCGCGAAGCCGCGCGGGTCGATCTCCAGCGATAGCGGCGCATCCCGGCAGGCAAAGGCGGTGCGCAGATGCGCGACCAGCGCCGCAAACGCGTCCGGCCCGATGGCGTTGGGGCTCCCGCCGCCAAAGGCGATCCGCCCGATCCGCCCGCGCCCGTCCAGCCGGGCGGCGACCCTGTCGATCTCGGCATGCAGCCGGACCATATAGGCATCGAGCCGCGCGGTGCGGTTCGCCGCGGCGGTGTTGCACCCGCAATACCAGCAGATCGCCCGGCAATAGGGGATGTGCAGATAGAGCGACACGTCCGCATTCGCATCGATGGCGTCGAGCGCGGCGGCCATGTCGTCATGACCCACCCCGTCGCAGAATTCGGCGGCAGTGGGATAGCTGGTGTAGCGCGGCACGGGCCGGGCGAGCAGTTCGGGATGATAGGGCCACATGGCCCATGCCGTGCCCAGATCCTGCGGGCGCGCCTTTGACCGGCATCAAACCAGCCTGTGTCGATCGTCAAGGCGATGGGGCGGCACGCTCCCAATGGGTCTTCGGATGTCGACACAGGTGACACGAGAAGGCCGCCATCATCCCATCAGACATGGGGGCAACTGTGATGCTCACCCGAGCTGTAGCGGCTGACGTTTACGGATCATGGCGTTGAGGATGACGAGGAGTTGTCGCGCAATGGCGATGAGTATAGTCTTTGGCGCCTTACCCTTGGCGCGCATC
>NZ_MQUI01000078.1:0-9068 GCF_001970915.1 Sphingomonas sp. Sph1(2015) | reverse complement strand
CGCTCGCAGGCCTCGCACCCCACGCCCGCGAAAGTGGAACATGGCGCGGCGCCAGACGCATATGGGGTGGACGGCGCAAGGTCCGCGAAGCCCTCTACATCGCCGCCCTCAATGCCTCACGGCGTATTCCCGTCCTCACCGCCATGCGCGACAGGATGCGCGCCAAGGGTAAGGCGCCAAAGACTATACTCATCGCCATTGCGCGACAACTCCTCGTCATCCTCAACGCCATGATCCGTAAACGTCAGCCGCTACAGCTCGGGTGAGCATCACAGTTGCCCATCGGAGATGGGGAGGAATGGTCGTGCAAAATCCTCCCCAAGCTCGCTTGGGGAGGGGGACCGCCCGGCGCAGCCGGGTGGTGGAGGGGCATTGCCCGGCATGATCGACTGGACCTTCCTCGCCCTCGCCGCCGCCGGGGGTTTTGTCGGGGGCGCGATGAATGCGCTGGCGGGCGGCGGTAGCTTCTCGACCATGCCGACGCTGATCGCGCTGGGCCTGCCCTCGACCATCGCCAACGCCACTTCCAACGTCGCGCTCCAGCCCGCCGCGATGGCCAGCGTCTGGGCCTATCGCCACGGGCTGGAGCCGGTGATGGGCGTGTCGATGCGGCGGATGGCGGCGCTGACCTTCGTCTTCGCGCTGCTCGGCAGCGTCCTGTTGTTCCTGACGCCGCCGCGCGCCTTCGACCTGATCGTGCCGTGGCTGCTGCTGACCGCGACGATCGCGATCGCGGGCGGACGGCATGCCTCGGAATGGCTGGCACGGATCGCCAAGCCGGGTCCGCGCGCGCTGATGGGGGCGCAGGCGGTGCTGGGCGTGTATGGCGGCTATTTCGGCGGCGGCATCGGCATGATGCTCACCGCCGCCTGGGGTTTGCTCTCGGGGCGCAACCCGGCGCAGCTGGCCGCGCCGCGCACCCTGATGCTGGCCACCGCCAATGCGGCGGCGACCCTGGTCTTCGTGGCGACGGGCATGGTCGCTTGGGCGCAGTGCCTGCCGATGCTGGCGGGTGGCATCGTCGGGGGATGGAGCGGCGCGCTGATCGGGCGCAGGCTGCCCGCCGGGCTCATCCGGGGCTGGACGCTCCTCCTGACGACGGTGACGACGGCGGTGTTCTTCTATCGCGGCTATGCCTGACTGGGATGGCCATCGGGGGCAGCGCCGCCGCTTCCCATTCCGCCGCCAGTGCCCGGATCGCAAATTCCTCGTTACGCAGCCATGCCGTCACCTCGGTGCGTAGCTGGGCGACGCCGCGCCGATATCCGTCCCAGTCGGTGATGATCTCTTCGATCGGCCAGGCTGAAACGAACCCGGATATGCGCTGGCGATAGGCGGGCATGGTCGCCTGCACCGCCAGCCAGGCCGCACCGCCGGGCGTGTGCGCCAAGCGTTCGGCAATGGGGTTCGCGGTGCGCATCAGCCAGTTCGCCCTCTGGCGGCTGGCGTTGGAAAGCAGCCAGCGATTGCGGCTTAGCGCGATGGTATCGGGCTTGGGCGCGTTGCACAGGATGCGGTGTTCGCTGACGACGCGCGCCAGCGCGTCGCGCATTTCGAGCCATTCGGGCAACATGGGGAGTGCTTTCGATATAGTCGCGATCGCATTCGACAGGTTGCCCTCCATCGGCCCCACCCCGGCGATGTCCCGTGCAATCCAGAAATTTCATGGGCAGGACAGGCCCCCCGGCCCTTCCTGCATGGTCCTGTTATCGGATCATCAAATGCCTCCTGATCGGGGGCATTCTGTCATATTAATATAAATCAAACTTTAACATGTCGTACGGGGTGCCGCCGGGCCGGGATGTCGCCACTCCGGCCCGGCAGGGGATCACTTCGCGCCGTCGCAGGCGCCGAGACGGCGGCCCTCGGTATGGACCTTTTGCGACATCGGATGCGCGCCGGTCATCTCCATCTCCTGATCGGTGGTGAAGCTGGTCGCGGTGAAGCTGCCCTTGGTCTTGCTGTGCATGGTCATGTCGCCGGGCATCTTGCAGGTCAGTTCGCTCTCGACCTTGCCGCCCTCGAAGGTCGAGCTTTTGACGGTGCAGTCCGACTGCGCCTGCTTCAGCAGTTCGGCGGGACCCTTGGCGGCCTGTTCGGCGGTCAGGCAGATGCTGTTGGTCTGGGCGGGCGGAGTCGAGCTGACGCCCTTGGGCATGTTGGCCATCTTCAGGTCGCTGACCTGGGTCTTCACCTCCCATTTGCCGGGTTCCAGCTTGGCGACGGCCGATCCCGCGCCGGTCTGGGTTTCCGTCACTTCGCCGGTCGCTGCGTTGCTGGTCACGGTGGTCGATCCGGTCTTCTGGTCGCAGGCGGCGAGCGGCAGGGTGCCGATCAGGATCAGCGGGACGAACAATTTCATGACAAACCCTCCTGTGGTGACGGGCGGATATCGGCCATGGCCGTTCCGCCTGTGTCGTACCAACACATGGAAGGGTTTCGAGTTTCCGCGGGGTTTCGCGCGGTCAGCGTGCCGAAGCGAGCGCCGCCGGGCCTCCATCGTCGATCGCAAGGGGTAGAAGGCCGCCCGGCTGCCATTCGACGTCGGCCATCAGCAGGCGCAGATGGCGTTCCTCCGCGAACAACCGCTTGTCGGCGTCGCGGCGATAGGCGTCGGCGGCGCGGGCATAGCCGCGTGGATCGGCCGCGACCGCTTCCATCGACCAGCGGGCGATGAAGGACGACAGGATCTGTCCATAGGCCGGCGTCTCGTTGCGCAGCGTCAACAGCCCGGCCGCGGCCCTTAGCCGGGCATGGCTCTCGGCAAAGGGAAAGGCCGTCTCGACCAGAAAGGTCAGGCGCTTGCGGCTGGCATGGGCGATCTGCCACCGGACATGGCGCAGGGCCTGGTAATCGATCTGCGCGGCGTCGCACAGGTTGCGGTGGTCATCCAGCAAGCGGGTCAGCGCGGCGTGATGATCCCGAAGCTGGGTCAGCATGATGGGCCTTCTCAAAACATCGGCCCGTCTATGACGCCTGGGGGGTTACAAAGCCGTAACCGATGGCAGGAATCCTCCGCACCCCCCGTTTCGGCGGCCGGATCAGGCGTCGGGGCGACGCATCTCGAAACGGGCGGCCTCCGTCACCTCGAAATAATCGACCGGCCCGCCGCCGCGCAGGATCGGGCGGGCGCGCGCGGTCTGGTAGATGCCGTTCTCGATCAGGTCGGCGGCGATATGGATACCCACCGCCTCGCCGATGACCAGCCACTGGTCGAGTTCGCGGCCCTCCTTGGTCTCCAGCCGGATCAACTGGGTCAGGCGGCATTCGAACGACACTGGACTTTCCGTCACGCGCGGCGCGGCGACCAGCCGCCCGTCCTCGGCCGTCACGCCCGCCAGGGAGAATTCGTCCACCTCGGCGGGCACGGTCGCCGCGCTGGCGTTCATCGCCTGGGCCAGCGTCATGGTGGCGAGGTTCCAGGTGAACACCTTGGTCTCGGCGATATTGGCGACCGAATCCTTCCACCCCTGCGACGAAAAGCCGATCAGCGGCGGACGGTAGTTGAAGACGTTGAAAAAGCTGTAAGGTGCCAGATTGTTGACGCCCGCGCCCGACCGGCTGCCGATCCAGCCGATCGGGCGCGGCGCGACGATCGCGTTCAAGGGATCATGCGCCAGCCCATGACCGTTGACGGGTTCGTAGAAATGCCAGTTGTCGATCATGAATGGTCACCGAAAGGGAGTGTGGATGGAAGCCGGAACGCCGACCGAGCCGGAAAGAGCCGCCGACAGACCCGGCACGATCATCCGTCGCCACGGATGGGTGACGCGCATCTGGCACTGGGTCAATGCGGTCGCGGTCCTGATCCTGCTGGGATCGGGGCTGGGCATTTCCAACGCGCATCCCCGGCTCTACTGGGGGCGCTACGGCGCGAATTTCGATCACGCCTGGGCGAGCCTGCCGCATTTTCCCGCCTGGCTGACCATTCCGGCGCGTTACAATCTGGCGATCTCGCGGCGCTGGCATCTGTTCTTCGCGCTGGTGCTGGGATTCGGACTGCTCGCCTATATGATCGGCGGGCTCGTCACGCGGCATTTCCAGCGCGACCTGCGCATCCGGGGGCGCGAGCTGCGACCCGGCGCTGTCTGGGCGGATTTCCGGCAGCATCTGGCCTTCCGGTTCCACGACGAACGCGATCCTAGGGCCTACAACCTGTTCCAGAAGCTGAGCTATGCGGGCGTGCTGTTCGTCGCGCTGCCGCTCGCCATCCTGACCGGCATTGCGCTGTCGCCCGGCATGAACGCGGCCTGGCCCTGGGTGCTGGACCTGCTGGGCGGGCGGCAATCGGCGCGGTCGATCCACTTCATCACGGCCAGCGCACTGGCGCTGTTCCTGATCGTCCATCTGGTCCTGGTCATTCTGGCCGGGCCGCTCAACGAGCTGCGGTCGATGATTACCGGCCGCTGGAGGATTCCCGAATGACCGCCAGAGTGATTGGGCGTCGTACCATCCTGACCGGCGGCGCCGGGCTGCTCCTTGCGGGCTGCGACCAGATCATCCAGCAACCCACCGCACGGAAAATCCTGTTCGCGGGCGAGGATATGCAAAAGGGGCTGCAACGCGCGCTGATGGACCGGGGTGCGCTGGCCCCCGAATATCGCCGCGACCAGATGTCGCCGATCTTCCGCACCAACGGCACCCGCAATCCCGGCACGCCCGAATATGCCGCGCTGGCCGCCAACCGGTTCGCGGGCTGGCGGCTGACGGTCGGCGGGCTGGTGGCCAAGCCACTGTCGCTATCGCTGCGCCAGATCGGCGAATTCCCCGCGCGCCGCCAGATCACCCGCCACGATTGCGTGGAGGGGTGGAGCGCGATCGGCGAATGGATGGGGCCGATGCTGGGCAATATCCTGAAGGCCGCCGATATCAGCACCCGCGCGCGCTACATCGTCTTCACCTGTGCCGACCTGTACGGGGGCCAGCCCTATTACGAATCGATCGACCTGATCGATGCCTTCCACCCCCAGACGATCCTGGCCTGGGGCATGAACGGGCGGATGCTCGACATCGGCCACGGCGCGCCCCTTCGCCTGCGCGTCGAGCGGCAGCTGGGGTACAAGCATGCCAAATATCTGATGCGGATCGATGCGGTGGCCAGCCTGGCTAACATAGGTCTGGGCAAGGGCGGATACTGGGAAGATCATGTCGATTATGACTGGTACGCCGGAATTTAAGACACTAGGGCGTGCCATATGGCGCTGATCGATCTGTTTCTGTCGCGCGCGGTCCGCAAGGGCCGCCTGACCCTCACCCATCATGATGGAAAGGTGCGCGAGTTCGGCTCGCCCGAGCCGGGTTATCCTGACGTCGCGATTCGCTTTACCGATTCGCGTGTTGCCGGGCAGATCGTCCGCAACCCGGCGCTGGCGGCGGGCGAAAGCTTCATGGACGGCCGTCTGGTCGTCGAGAAGGGCGATGTCCGCGACCTCGTCGAGTTGTTGACCGCCAATGACAAATGGGAAGCGGGCCGGGCGAATTTGAACCCGTCGCGCTTCGTCCGGGCGGCGGGCGCGATCAAGCACCGCATCGACCGGATCAACATGGAGCGGCGCTCGAAGAAGAACGTCGCCCATCATTACGACCTGTCGGGCACGCTGTACGAACTCTTCCTCGACACCGACAAGCAATATAGCTGCGCCTATTTCACCGATCCGCAGAACGATCTGGAGCGCGCGCAACGCGACAAGAAGGCGCATATCGCCGCGAAGCTGGCGATCGAGCCGGGGATGCGTGTGCTCGACATCGGCTGCGGCTGGGGCGGCATGGCGCTGTACCTGCACCAGAAATGCGGCGCGGAAGTGCTGGGCGTCACCCTGTCCGAGGAACAGCTGAAGGTCGCGCGCGCGCGGGCCGAGGCGCTGGGCGTGTCGGACAAGGTGAAGTTCGAGCTGATCGACTATCGCCGCGTGCGCCCTGAGGATTTTGGGGGCCAGTTCGACCGCATCGTCTCGGTCGGCATGTTCGAGCATGTCGGCCCGCCGCAATATCGCACCTTCTTCCGCAAGTGCCGTGACCTGCTGACCGAGGACGGCGTGATGCTGCTTCACACGATCGGGCGGCTGAACGGGCCGGGCGTCACCGACGACTGGACGACCAAATATATCTTCCCCGGCGGCTACAACCCCGCTTTGTCCGAGATCGTTCGCGCGCAGGAAGGGCTGCGCATGTTCCTGACCGATGTCGAGGTGCTGCGTTGCCATTATGGCTGGACGCTGGACATCTGGTACGACCGGACCGTGGCGGCGAAGGACCGCATCGTCGAGCTGTACGACGAGCGTTTCTATCGCATGTGGCTGTTCTACCTGGCGGGCGCGGGCGCGGCGTTCCGCAATGGTGGCTTGTGCAACTATCAGGTGCAGCTGACGCGCGGACGGCTCTCGGTGCCGGTGACGCGGGATTACATGTTCGAGGGCGAACGCGCGCTCAGGGATTGAGCATTCCTCCCCGGCACGGGGAGGGGGACCGCCGCGAAGCGGTGGTGGAGGGGGTTCTCCGCTGGGTACGTCCTTTGCGGAAGCCCCCCTCCGTCAGGCCTACGGCCTGCCACCTCCCCGTGCCGGGGAGGATTGATTCATCCCAGAGCTGCGAACTTCTCTTCCGCCTCGCGGTCGAGCTGTGCGCGGCTCTTCTTCTCGGCAGCCGTCTTCAGCTGGCCGCAGGCTGCATCGATGTCGCGCCCGCGCGGGGTGCGGACCGGCGCGGAAATCCCGCCCTCGAACACGATGTCGGAGAAGCGCCGAATCCGCTCCGGCGTCGAGCATTCGTAATCCGCACCGGGCCAGGGGTTGAACGGGATCAGGTTCACCTTGGCGGGCAGGTCGTAATGGCGCAGCAGCCGGACCAGTTCATGCGCATCGGCGTCCGAGTCGTTCTTGTCCTTCAGCATCACATATTCGAACGTGATGCGCCGGGCGTTGTTGGCGCCGGGATAGTCTGCGCACGCCTGCAACAGTTCCTCGATGCCGTATTTCTTGTTCAGCGGCACCAGCTCGTCACGCACGTCCTTGGTGACGGCGTGGAGCGACACCGCCAGGTTCACGCCGATCTCGGCCCCCGCGCGTGCCATCATCGGCACGACGCCGCTGGTCGAGAGCGTAATGCGGCGCTTGGACAGCGCCAGGCCGTCGCCGTCCATCACCAGCTTCAGCGCATCGCGCACCGCATCGAAATTATACAGCGGCTCGCCCATGCCCATCATGACGATGTTGGTCAGCATCCGCCCCTCGGGCTGGCTGGGCCATTCGCCCAGCGAGTCGCGCGCCAGCATGACCTGACCGACGATCTCGCCCGCCGTCAGGTTGCGCACCAGCCGCATCGTGCCGGTGTGGCAGAAACGGCAGTTCAGCGTGCAGCCGACCTGGCTCGACACGCACAGGGTTCCCCGATCGGCGTCGGGGATAAACACCATCTCGTAATCCTGCCCGTCGGCCGAACGCAGCAGCCACTTGCGCGTGCCGTCATTCGACACCTGCGCCTCGACCACCTCGGGACGGCCGATGACGAAGCGTTCCTCCAGCCAGGGATGCTGCGCCTTGGCGATGTCGGTCATGTCGGCGAACCGGGTCGCGCCGCGATTGTAGAGCCAGTGCCAGATCTGCTTGGAGCGCAGCTTGGCCTGTTTCAGCTCCATGCCGCCGGACAGCAATGCCTCGCGCAGCTGGTCCTTGGTCAGGCCGATCAGGTCGACGCGACCGTCGGGACGCGGTTGCACGCCGCGCGGCACGGGCACGGGATCGATGTGCCCCGGAATGGGCATGAGGGCGGCCGAAACTGTCTGCATCGCGCGGCCATAGCGCAAAAACGCGGGGATTTCCACAGGCTCAAATCTTCCTCCCCTGGAAGGGGAGGTGGCAGGCCAGAGGCCTGACGGAGGGGTGTTCAGGTCGGAGAGATGAGTATGCTCTCGCCACCGGTGATACCCCTCCACCAGCTTCGCTGGTCCCCCTCCCCTTGCAGGGGAGGAATTGGGTTTACCCTGACACACACGTCAACGTCGCGGCATCGATCGCCGCGGCCGCGCCCGCCAGGGCATAGGTGTCGGCAAAGGGTTGGTGGCGCGGGTCGACGGCGGAGACGCTCATGCTGCGGCCCGAGCGTATCGCCATGACCAGCGCATGGTCGGTCGCGGCGTCGGGCGCCCAGACGTCCTGCGCCGTGCCGACCAGCGGAAAGCGCCGCTCGCCGATCGCCAGCGTGACGGCGGCGGCACGGTCGCGCGGGAGGCTCAGATGCGCATGGAAGGATTCGCGCAGGCGCTTGGCGGGCCAAGTGCCGACGCTGGCGAATCCGCCGACGCGTCCGTTGGCCAGCACCGGCTTGGCGATGGCGTAGCAGCGGTCGGGATCGCGAAATGCGCCCCAGCCCTTGTAGATGCCGATCGTCTCGCGCGCGAGGACCGGCGCGGCGACCAGCATCAGGATCAGCGCCAGCCGCTTCATGGGCCAGCCCGGTGGATCACCGTTTCCACGCCGCCCTCGATCATCACGATCGAGCCCTGCGGCAGGCGCTCGGCCACCGGCACGCCGCACAGCGGATCATCCGCCAGCCCCAGCATCAGCCCGCGCAGCACCCGGCTGGACAACCCGTGCATCAGGATCAGCCGGTCGCCGTCATCCGCCGCCGTATCCGCCAGCCAGCCGGACAGCCGCGCCGCCATCGCGGCATAACTCTCGCCATCGGGCGCCCCTATCGCCATGCCGTGCGGATGCACGATGGGGCCATGGAGCGCGGTCAGATCAGCCGAACGCCGTCCGCCCCAGCTGCCGAAGCCCAGCTCGATCAACCGGACATCGTGGCGTGTCTCATGCCAGTCGAGCGCCAGATGCTCGGCGATCACCGCCAGCGTCTGCAGCGCGCGACCGGTCGGCGAGGACCATAAAGTCAGCGCGGGCGCTTTGCCCAGCCGGTCGTGCAGGACTTCGCCGATCGCGTCGGCTTGCGCGAATCCCTTTCGGGTCAGCGGCGTGTGCAGTTCGACCCGGTCGCCCTGGATGCATCCGATCCGGTTGAACACCGTCTCGCCATGCCGGGCGATATAGTCGCGGCCGCTGCGGGCTGTCGGGCGG
>NZ_MQUI01000077.1:0-9357 GCF_001970915.1 Sphingomonas sp. Sph1(2015) | reverse complement strand
GCCCGCTTATCCGGCGAAAGGGTGGGACCTGGGGTGATTCCTGTGGGGGGGGGAACTGCTCCCCCCTCCGTTCGCGCTGAGCGAAGTCGAAGCGCACGCCCCGCTATCGCGGCTTGGCTGATGCATCCCCTTGGCCTTCGACTTCGCTCAGGCTGAACGGAGCGGGGGTAAACAGGCTTAACCCCAATCTCACCGCCCCAGCATCAACTCCGGCCGCACCACCCGGTCGAAGGTCGCCTCGTCGACCAGCCCCAGTTCCAGCCCGGCCTCCTTCAGCGTCTGCCCCTTCTGATGCGCGTGCTTCGCGATCCTGGCGGCGTTGTCGTACCCGATCTCGGGCGCCAGCGCCGTCACCAGCATCAGCGAGCGGTCGAGCAAATCGGTGATCCGGTCGCGATTGACCGTCATCCCCTCGACCGTGCGCTCGGCAAAGCTCTCCATGCCGACCGCCAGCAAATGGATCGAGCGCAGCACGTTCGCGCCGATCAGCGGCTTGAAGACGTTCAGCTCCAGATGGCCCTGCAGGCCGCCGACCGTGACTGCGGCATTGTTGCCGATGACCTGTGCGGCGACCATGGTCAGCATCTCGCACTGGGTCGGGTTGACCTTGCCCGGCATGATCGAGCTGCCCGGCTCGTTGGCAGGCAGTTCCAGCTCGCCCAGCCCCGAGCGCGGGCCGGAGCCCAGCAGGCGGATGTCGTTGGCGATCTTGGTCAGCGCCACCGCCAGCACGTTCAGCGTGCCATGCAGGTCGACCAGCCCGTCATTACTCGCCAGCGCCTCGAACTTGTTGGGCGCGGTCACGAAGTCGAGGCCGGTCGCCTCGGCGATCTCCGCCGCGATCGCCTCGGCAAAGCCGTTCGGCGCGTTCAGTCCGGTCCCGACCGCCGTGCCCCCCTGCGCCAGCGGCAGGATATTGCGGTGGAGCGTCCCCTCGATCCGGTCGCGGGCATTGGAGAGCTGTTGCACATAGCCCGAGAATTCCTGGCCCAGGGTCAGCGGCGTCGCGTCCTGCAAATGGGTGCGGCCGATCTTCACGATGGAGTCCCACTCCTTCGCCTTGGCCTCCAGCGCGGCGTGGAGCCGGTCGAGCGCGGGGAAAAGCTGCTTCGTCACGGCAATCGCGGCGGCGACATGCAGCGCGGTCGGGAAGGTGTCGTTGGACGACTGGCCGCGATTGACATCGTCATTGGGGTGGACCGGCGACTTGCCGCCGCGCTCACCCGCCAGCATCTCGTTGGCGCGGCCCGCGATCACCTCATTGGCGTTCATGTTGGACTGGGTGCCCGATCCGGTCTGCCAGATGACCAGCGGGAACTGGTCGTCATGCCGCCCGTCGATCACCTCCTGCGCCGCCGCCTCGATCGCATCGGCCTTGTCCGCCGCCAGGCCATGGCCGCGATTGATCCGCGCCGCCGCCTTCTTCACGATGGCCAGCGCATGGACGATGCCGATCGGCATCTGCTCGCGTGGCCCGAACGGGAAATTCTCCAGGCTGCGCTCGGTCTGTGCGCCCCAATAGGCGCTGGCGGGGACTTCGATCGGGCCGATCGAGTCGATTTCGGTGCGGGTGGTGGCGTTCTGGGTCATGCGACAGGGACTCACCGATGGGGTCAGGGGTTCCCCGTTACATAGTCGTCATGTCGTCGACAGAGGAGGGCAGAATGCTTGCCACCCGCCCCCCACCCGCCTATCGCCGCCCTCGCGACAGGTTCCTCGAAAGAGGATGAAAAGGGAATGGGGTGCGACACCCCGGCTGCCCCTGCAACTGTAAGCGGCGAGCCGCCCGCCACGACGCCATTGGGGTAATGCCCGAGAAGGCGGCGGACCGGCCCCGACCCGCGAGCCATGAGACCTGCCCGTCGCGGTCGTCCTTCGGCTGGTCAGGGTGTACCGGACGAAACGGGGCTTTCCCCTCGCGCGGCGACAGCGCCTTTGGAGACTTGCCCGATGTACAAGCCGATTTCATGCTGAAGCCCGCCGCGAACGGCCCCGCCGTGGTCGCCTGCAACACCTGCCGCCTGTCCGACGAGGTGCGCGAGAACGAAGACGGCCAGCGCGGCGGCGCGCTGCTGGTCGAGGCGCTGCGCCGGGTGCAGGCCTCCGACCCCGCCTATGCGGATGTCGCGGTCGAGGAGATGCCCTGCCTCTTCGCCTGCCAGTCCTTCTGTACCGTCCACTTACGCTGCCCCGGCAAGGTCGGATACGTCATGGGGAAGTTCACCCCCGATGACGACGCCGCGCGCGCCATATTGGACTATGCCCGCGCCTATGCCGACAGCGACTGGGGACAGGTGCCCTACAAGCAATGGCCGCAAGGGGTGAAAGGCCATTTCCTGACCCGCACGCCCCCCGAAGGATATGTCGTCGAATGAGCGACTTCCCCACCATCGCCGCGTTCGAGACCGCGCTCGCCACCCTGCCCCAGCCCGACGACCAGGCACGCGCCGCCGCGACCGCGCGGCAGGGGCAGTTGACCAAGCCGCCGGGCTCGCTGGGCCGCCTGGAGGACATCGCGATCTTCCTCGCCGGATGGCAGGGCGTCGAGCGGCCCCGGATCGAGCGCGGCCGTGCGGTCATCTTCGCAGGGAATCACGGCGTCACCGCGCGCGGCGTCAGCGCCTTTCCGGCTGAGGTGACGGTGCAGATGGTCGCCAATTTCGCCGCCGGGGGGGCCGCGATCAACGCACTGGCGGCGGCGGCGGGGCTGGAACTGGCCGTGGTGCCGCTCGACCTCGACCGACCGACCGCCGACTTCACCGCCGCGCCCGCCATGACCGAGGAGGAATGCCTGGCCGCGCTGTCCGCCGGTGCCGAGGCGGTGGGTGATGCCGACCTGCTCGTGCTGGGCGAGATGGGAATCGGCAACAGCACCGCCGCCGCCGCGCTGGCCGCCGCCAGTTTCGGGGGAGCACCCGCCTTGTGGGTCGGGCCGGGCACCGGCATCGATGCCGAGGGCGTTCAGCGCAAGGCCTGGGTGGTGGCCGAGGGACTCGCACTGCACCGGGAGCATCTGACCAGCGCCTTCGAGATCCTGCGCCGTCTGGGCGGGCGCGAGATCGCAGGCATGGCGGGCGCGGTGCTGGCCGCACGCCACAAGCGGATCCCGGTGGTGCTCGACGGCTTTATCGGCACCGCCGCCATCGCACCGCTGGCCCATGCCAATCCGGCGATCAGCGCGCATTGCCTGTCGGGCCATTGCTCGGCCGAGCCGGGCCATGTCCTGCTGCTCGCGCGGCTGGGACTCGAGCCGATCCTGTCGCTCGCCATGCGGCTGGGCGAGGCGAGCGGCGCGGCGGTGGCGGTGCAGGTCATCCGTGCAGCCATCGCGGCGCATGACGGCATGGCGACCTTTGCCGAGGCGGGCATCTCGGGCGCGTGACCGGCTTTCGTCTCCATCTGCTGCGTCACGGCGAGCCCGAACTGACGGGGCGGATGCTCGGGCGAACCGACAGCCCCGCCACGCCCGGGGGCATCGCAGCCTGTGTCGCGCGGGCGGGCGGGCTGGACGTCACCCGCCGCATAGCCTCCGACCTGTCGCGCGCGCGGGCCTGTGCCGAGGCAATCGGTCCGACCGAGATCGATCCGCGCTGGCGGGAGCTGGATTTCGGGGACTGGGACGGACTGGCGGCGGCCGAGATCGCCCCGAAGGCGCTGGCCCGCTTCTGGGACGATCCCGATACCGCGCCCCCGCCGGGTGGTGAGCGTTGGTCCAATCTGGTTGCCCGGGTGCGGGCGGCCATTGCCGACCTGCCGCCCGAGCCGACACTGGTCGTCACCCATGGCGGCGCGATCCGCGCGGCCCTGCATGTGCTGTGCGGGTTCGATCTGCGTGCGTGCTGGTCGTTCGCGCTGCCCTATGCGGCGCTGGTCACGCTGGAGGTGTGGGACGGTGCGCCCCGCAGCGCGCAGGTGACGGGGCTGGTGACGGCATGAAGGCGCTGATCGTCGCGCTGGGCTTCCTCACCCGACTGCCCATGCCGCGCGTCGAGGCGGACGAAGCGAATTTTGCGCAGGCCATCCGGCTCTACCCGGTTGCGGGGCTGGTCATCGGGGTGATCGTGGCCGGGGCGGGCTGGCTGGGCGCGCTGGTCGACCCGTGGACGGGCGCGCTGGCGGCACTGGTCGCCTGGGTCTGGGCGACGGGAGCGCTGCATCTGGACGGGCTGGCCGACCTGTCCGACGGGCTGGGCGCGGCGCATGGCGATCGGTCGCGGCTGCTGGCGGTGATGGCCGATCCGCATATCGGGAGTTTCGGCGTGGTCGCGCTGGCAATGCAGTTGACCGCCAAGCTGGTGCTGCTCCACCGCGTGCCGCCCGAGGGCTGGCCGTGGATCGCGCTGATCCCGGCCGCCGCACGGATCGGACCTTTGGTCTGGGCGCGGATGCTGCCGCCGCTGAAGCCCGGCGGATTGGGGGCGATGGTAGCCAAGGCGGTCCGGCCGGTCGACATGATCGGCTGGATATTCGCCGCGCTCGTGCTGGGCCTGCTCTATCCGCCGGTGGCGGTCGCGCCGATCGTCCTCATGGCCCTGACGCTCTGGTTCCGGCGCAAGCTGGGCGGGGTGACCGGCGACGTGCATGGCGCAGGCATCGAACTGACCGAAACCGCGCTGCTCCTCGCCGCCGTCCTTTACGCCCTGCCCTGAGCGATCCGCAGCAGCGCGTCGCAATCGACATGCGCCTCCAGCACGGCGGCGATGGCGTCGAGCGCGGCATCGACATCGGTCCGGTGATCCGGCCCCTGCCCCGCCACGCCGATCCGGGCCAGCCATGCCGCGCGCTGTCCCGCCTCGCCCAGCAGGCCGTGGACATAGCTGCCCGCGACCAGCCCGTCGGCGCGGATCGCCCCCTCCGCCCGGCCATTGGCGAGATACCCTACCGGCCGCGCGGTATCGGGGCCGCTGGTCCGCCCGAGATGGATTTCATAGCCCGAGAACGGCGCACCCAGCGCCTCGCCCGTCACCGGCCGCACGGTCTTCTCGCCGGTCAGCACGGTCTCCACGTCGAGCAGCCCCAGTCCCGCGACCGTCCCGGCAGGCCCCTCGATCCCGTCCGGGTCGGCGACCGAGCGGCCCAGCATCTGGTATCCGCCGCACAAGCCCAGCACCGGCCGCCCGCGCCGGACATGCGCGGCGATGTCGATGTCCCAGCCCTGTACGCGGATAAAGGCCAGGTCGGCGATGGTCGCCTTCGATCCCGCCAGCACGATCATCGCGGCATCGGGGATCGGCTCGCCGGGGCGGACCATGACCAGATCAACCTGCGGCTCCAGGCGCAGCGGATCGAGATCGTCGAAATTGGCGATGCGCGGCGTGATCGGACAGGCGATGACGACCCGCCCGCCCATACCGGCGCGCCCGCGTTCCAGCACCACCGCGTCCTCGCTGGGCAAGCGCGCGGCATCGGCCAGCCACGGGATCAGCCCCAGCGAGTGCCAGCCGGTATGCTCGGCAATCGTTGCCATGCCGTCGGCGAACAGCGCGGGGTCGCCGCGAAACTTGTTGACCAGAAAGCCCCGGATCATCGCGGCGTCCGCCGGGTCTATGACCGCCTTGGTGCCGACCAGCGAGGCGATCACCCCGCCCCGGTCGATATCCCCCGCCAGCACCACCGGCACGTTCGCCGCACGGGCAAAGCCCATATTGGCGATATCGCCGCTGCGCAGATTGACCTCGGCGGGCGACCCGGCGCCCTCGACGATCACGAGGTCGCACTGCGCCTCCAACCGACGATAGCAGTCGACCACCTCGGGCAGCAGCCCGATCCGCCCCTCGCGCCATTTCGACGCGGGCAGCATCCCCCGCACCTGCCCCCGCACGATCAGTTGCGAGGTGCGGTCCCCCTGCGGCTTCAGCAGCACCGGATTCATGTCGACATGCGGCGTCACCCGCGCCGCCATCGCCTGGGTCGCCTGCGCCCGGCCGATTTCGCCGCCATCGGGCGTGGCGGCGGCATTGTTGCTCATATTCTGCGGCTTGAAGGGCCGGACGCGCAGCCCTCGATTGGCGAAGGCGCGGCAGAGGCCCGCGACCAGCACCGACTTGCCGACGTCCGATCCCGTGCCCTGGATCATCACGCCAGCCATGCGGCACTCCCCGCGATCACCCAGAGCAGCAGGCAGGCGCGCGCATAGACTTGCAGGGCGGTCACGATGTCGCGGGGCGACGCGGGCCGCCCCTCGCGCCCGATCCACGGCTTGATCTGGGTCACCCCGTCATAGGCGACCGGCCCGGCCAGTGCGACGCCCAGCGCGCCTGCCATCGCCGCCTCGGGCCAGCCCGCATTGGGCGAGGCATGGGCACGCGCATCGCGCTTCATCACCGCCCAGCCGCCAGCACCCGCGACGCACACCAGCACGCCCGCGATCCGCGCCGGAAGCCAGTTCGCCCCGTCGTCGATCCGCGCCGCCGCCCAGCCGAACGCCCGCCAGCGCGGCTCCTTATGCCCGATGATGCTGTCGGCGGTGTTGATCGCCTTGTACATCCACACCCCCGGCAGCCCGAGCAGCAGCAACCAGAAGAGCGGCGCGACGATGCCGTCGCAGAAACTTTCCGCCAGCGTCTCGATCGCCGCGCGCGACACGCCCGCCTGGTCCAGCCGCCCGGTATCGCGCCCGACCACCCGCGCGACCAGCGCTCGGGCGGCGGGCAGGTCGCTGCGTAGCAGCGCGTCGGCCACGGGGCGGACATGGACGTACAGGCTGCGCTGCGCGAGCGCGGGCCAGGCCAGCAGCGCGCTGACGATCCAGCCCCAGCGACCGAGCAAAAGGTGCGATTCCCGGTCGATCCACCATGCAAGCCCGCCGGTCAGCGCGATCAACAGGATCATGGTGACAACGCCCAGCCCCCGCCGCACACTTTCGGGCCGCTTCGGCGAATTGCCGAACCGCTCGGCCAGATTCAGAAACCGCGCAAATGCCCCCACCGGATGACCGACACGCGCATAGAGCCGGTCGGGCCAGCCGATCGCCGCATCGAGCGCCAGCGCGATCAGCGCCACAGGATCAGCCATGCCGCAATGCCTTATCCAATCGTTCAAGCTCCGCCGTGGCGGCGGGCACGCCGAAGCGCAACCGCCCCGGCGCGTCGGCGAACGGCCGCACCAATATACCTGCCGCCGCCAGTCGCCGGAAGATGGCGGCTGCCCCCGGCGTCTCCACCATGCGGAACAGCGGACAGGCGCCCTTCGCGGTCAATCCATGATGCGCCAGCACCGCGTCCAGCGCCGCCGCCCGCTCGACCAGCGCGATCCGGGTCGCCGCGATCCATGCGCGATCGGCATAAGCCGCGCTGCCCCAGGCCATGGCGTGCGCCGACACCGGCCAGTCCCCCAGCAGGTCGCGCAGCCGCGCCAGTATCTCCGGCGCGGCCATGACGAAGCCCAGCCGCACCCCGGCCAGCCCGAAGAACTTGCCGAACGACCGCAGCACCACGACCTGTTCGCCGCCATCGAACCCGCTTCCCGACATCGCGTCGGCAAAGGCTTCGTCGAGGATCAGCCAGCCGCCCGCCCCTTTCTGCGCCGCCGCCAGCCGGGCCAGTTGCTCGGGCGAGCGATGGACGCCATCGGGATTGTTGGGATTGGCGAGCAACAGGCTTCCCGCCTGCCCCGCCCAATCGTCTAGCGCGGACTGGTCGACCCGCGCAGAGGCGACCGCGCCATGCGTCCCATAGCTCGGTCGAATCGCGACGATCGGCTGCGGCACGCCCAGCAACGGCAACAGGCGCAGCGCCATCTCGCTGCCCGGCACCGCCGCGACCCGCTCCGCCGCGACGCCGAAATGCGCCGCTGCCCGTGCTTCCAGTCGGGCCAATGCGCTGCGATCCGGCAAGGGGGCGGCGTCGACCTCCAGCCCCCCGGGCGGGGTCCAGGCCACCGGGTTGATCCCCGTCGACAGGTCCAGCCACGGCGTCGGGGCATCGGGAAACAGTGCCTTAGCCGCGTCGATCCGGCCGCCATGATGGGTCAGCGCGGCCATGGGGGCTTGCGTCATCGGCCCGCTCCCGCGATGCGGAAAGGCATGACAAAGCCCCGAACCATCCTCGTGCTCGGCGGTGCCCGGTCGGGCAAGAGCCGCCATGCCCAGTCGCGGGCCGAAGCGATGACGCGCCAAGGCTGCTTCATCGCGACCGCGCAGGCCTGGGACGACGAGATGCGCGACCGTATCGCCCGGCACCAGGCCGATCGCGACGAACGCTGGACGACGGTCGAGGCACCTATCGCCCTGCCGGAGGCTATCGCCGGGCACGCCCGCGCCGACCGTGTCGTTCTGGTCGACTGCCTGACGCTCTGGCTGACCAACCTGTTGCTGGGCGAGGCCGATCTGGCGGCGGCGGGCGAGGCGCTGGTCGCTGCGCTGGCCGACGCGGCCGGGCCGGTGGTGCTGGTCAGCAACGAGGTCGGCTTCGGCATCGTTCCCGACAATGCGCTGGCGCGGCGTTTTCGCGATGCGCAAGGGACGCTCAACCAGCGCCTGGCACGGGTATGCGACGCGACCGATCTGGTGGTGGCGGGGCTTCCCATGCGGCTTTCAGGAGAGAAATGATGCGAACCGACGCCGAACATGCCGAGCGCATGGCCAAAAAAAAGGCCGCCCAGGACAGCAAGGTCGCCGCGCGCGACGCCGAAAAGGGCCTGATCATCGTCCATACCGGCAAGGGCAAGGGCAAGACGACCGCCGCGCTCGGCATGGTGATCCGCGCGGTCGGCCATGGCATGCGCGTCGGCATGGTCCAGTTCGTGAAAGGCGCGATGACCACCGGTGAGGCGGCGGTGCTGGCGCGCTTTCCCGAGGTCGATTTCCACGCAATGGGCGAAGGCTTCACCTGGAACACGCAGGACCGCGCCCGCGACATCGCCACCGCGCGGGGCGCGTGGGACGAGGTCAAGCGGATGATCGCCGATCCGTCCTATGACCTGATCGTCGCGGACGAGCTGAATATCGTGCTGCGCTATGACTATCTGCCCGTCGACGAGGTGCTGGAGGTGCTGGCGACCAAGGGCGCGATGACGCATGTCGTCATCACCGGCCGCAACGCGCCGGAGGCGCTGATCGAGGCCGCAGACCTGGTGACCGACATGACTCAGGTGAAGCACCCCTTCCGCGAACAGGGCGTGAAGGCGCAAAAGGGTATCGAATTCTGAGCTTCGGCGTGGAGGGATACACCACAAAGCGTTTGGCTTGGGGCCATGCCCTCCCCCAACCCCTCCCGCCTGCGGGAGGGGAGACACTCTTGGCCAAGCGATAGGCTCGAAGCCCCTCCTCCCGGCAGGGGGGAGGGGTTTGGGGTGGGGGCTGGGCCACAGGTGATGCAGCTTGGGGCCATGCC
Organism: Sphingomonas sp. Sph1(2015); assembly: GCF_001970915.1. NCBI lineage: Bacteria > Pseudomonadati > Pseudomonadota > Alphaproteobacteria > Sphingomonadales > Sphingomonadaceae > Sphingomonas > Sphingomonas sp. Sph1(2015). The sequence continues at coordinate 25 of NZ_MQUI01000077.1, read as the reverse complement.
CTCCCCCAAACCCTCCCGCCTGCGG
>NZ_MQUI01000076.1:0-9400 GCF_001970915.1 Sphingomonas sp. Sph1(2015) | reverse complement strand
GGTGGTCGGGGTCATGACGGCGCGAACGTGCGGCGCGGCGTTCCTATCCCGCCCCGTGCCATGCCCCATATGGCCGCTGCCGTTCAGGCGGAGCGGAGCCGCCCGTCGCCCTCGTCCTGGGTCTTGTCCAGCCAGGGATGATCCTCGGGCAGCGGCGTGGCGAAGGCCAGGCCCACCCGTCCTTCGCGTTCCCAACGGATATAGCCGCGAACGGGCGTGTCGCCGCCGATACGGATGCCGACCGCCGCCCCGCCCACGATATAGGCGGGGGGCAGCCCCTCGATCATGGTGCCGGTGGTCGACAGGTCGCGGATGCGCACATCGATCGTCGCATCGCCCGACAGGATCTGGGCGATGCGCAGGACCTTCACGCGCGGGCGACGGAGCGATTTCAGGCCGACCGGTTCGGCATGGCCGCCATGCTCGCGCATCGACTGGGGGACGTCGGGGGCCTCCATCGGCTTGCCATAGACGAAGCCCTGGATATGGCTGCACCCCAGGCCGCGGATCATCTCGATCTCGTCCTGGATCTCCACCCCCTCGGCGGTGGTTTCCATGCCCAGCGTGTCGGCCATGGTCACGATCGCGCGGATGATCGCGGCATTGCGGCTGCCCTTGCTGCCCGCGCCGCGCACGAAGGACTGGTCGATCTTGATCTTGTCGAACGGCGCATGACGCAGATAGCCGAGCGAGGAATAGCCCGTGCCGAAATCGTCCAGCGCCAGCCGGATGCCCAGCGCCTTCAACGCGGCGAACTGGCGATGCGATTCCTGATTGTCGTTCAGGAAGACGCTTTCGGTGATCTCCAGCTCCAGCCGCGCCGCCGCAAGCCCCGATTGCGCCAGCGCCTGCGCGACGAGCGCGGGCAGCTGCGGCTTGGCGAACTGAATCGACGAGACGTTGACCGCGACGCGCACGTCCTGCGGCCAGCCCGCCGCCTCGATGCAGGCGGTGCGCATCACCCATTCGCCGATCTGTTCGATCAGGCCGCAATCCTCGGCGACCGGAATGAACTGCGACGGCGGGATATGGCCCTGTACCGGGTGGTGCCAGCGCAGCAGCGCCTCATAGCCGACGATCATCGCGTCGCGGGTCGACACGATCGGCTGATAGACCAGGCGGAACTGCCCTTGCGCGACGGCGATGCGCAGGTCTTCCTCCATGCGCTTGCGGCTGCGCGCGCCTTCCAGCATCGCCTCGGCATAGAAACGGTGGACGCCGCGCCCGTCGCCCTTGGCCGCATACAGGCCCAGATCGGCATTGCGGATCAGCGTCTGCGAATCCTCGCCGTCGTAAGGCGCGATGGCGATGCCGATCGAACAACCGATCGTGACCTCATTGCCCTGAATGTCATAAGGGCGGGACAGGGCGGCGATGATCCGGTCCGCCAGCATGGCCAGCCGATCCCGCGCATCGATGCCGGGCAGCAGAATCTGGAACTCGTCGCCGCCCAGCCGTCCGACCAGCCCGATATCGCCGACCACGTCCTCCAGCCGCCGCGCGACCTGTTGCAGCAACAGGTCGCCCGCCTGGTGGCCCAGCGTGTCGTTGACCGCCTTGAACCGGTCCAGGTCCATCAGGAACAGCGCATTGGGGCGCCAGGGATGGATCGACTGTTTCAGCGTCTTGTCGAGCGACAGGGTCATGCGCTGGCGATTGGCCAGCCCGGTCAGGCTGTCGAACAGCGCCAGGCGGGTGATCTCCGCCTCCGACCGGCGCTTCTCGGTCAGGTCGGACCCCGAGCCGATAAAGCCGCGAAACCGGCCGATGCCGTCCAGGATCGGGCGGCCCGATATCGACCACCAGCGGTCGGACATCGTCCCGTCCTCGGTCACCGCGCAGACGGTATAATCGGAAAAGCCGGTGCGCGAGGACATGTGGAAGGACAGGGTTCGCTCGGTGCCGGGCGCGGAGGGGTCCATCTGGAACAGTTCGGTCAGCACTTTCCCGCGGCTGTCGATGCCGGCGGCCGCCAGGTCGCGCGCCACCTTGTCCGACAGATAGGTGAGCCGCCCATGCCGATCGGTTTCCCAGAACCAGCCGGTGCCATGTTCCTCGAACTCGGCGATCATCTTCACCGCCTGCTGCCCCTGGCCAAAGGCAAGGGCGTGGTCGCGGGCACCGTCATAATCGAGCTGCCCGACGGTGCGCGCCTTGAGGATCAGGAACAGCAGCGGCGGCAGGACCGCCGCCAGGACGGGCAGGATCGACACGCCCCAGGCCAGCGCCGTGACCGGCGCCAGAAACGCGAAGCCGAAGGAATAGCCCAGCAATGCGCCACGCACGGCGTTCAGCATCGACGCGGTCGCCCACATCGTGCAGGCGAGCGTCAGCACGGCCACCCATCCGCTGGTGCCGTGATGCGCATTCGCCACGATCAGCAGCATCGGCCCGGTGGCCAGCGCGACCAGCAGGCCCATGACGCTCAACCATTGTTTCAGGCGGTAGAAGGGCCATTGTCGCGAAACGCCGCGCCACAGCACAAAGCCGAAGACCAGCGTGGCCGCCACCATCAACCCGCCCGCGGTCGCCTTTTCGAACCGTTGGGACGACGGCTTGTCCAGCGAATCGAGCCCGAAGATGGTTGCCACGGCCACCAGATTCTGCAGGATCGCCAGCGGCCAGGTACGGCACAATGTCTTCAGCCGCCCCAGGTGCAGCGACACCAGCAGCTCGTCATTATCCTCGACCAGCCCCATCAGGGCGAGGAAGGACAGGGTCTTGGAGGGGGCTGGCGACATGCGATGTGCGGATTTCCAATAATGCCGCACCAGACTGCGCTAACTCTGGTTAAGATAGCTTGAAACCGGCGCCGTCCATTGCGTCGGCCGCGCCGCTTTCGCTAAGGACGCATGCATGACGACCCTGATCCGCGACACCGACCTGATCGAGAGCGTGGCCGACGCGCTCCAGTTCATCAGCTATTACCACCCGATGGATTATATCCGTGCCCTGGGTAAGGCCTATGAGGCCGAGAAGAGCCCGGCGGCCAAGGATGCCATCGCGCAGATCCTGACCAACAGCCGCATGTGCGCGGAGGGGCATCGCCCGATCTGCCAGGACACCGGCATCGTCACCGTCTTCGTGAAATGGGGCCAGGACTGCCGCCTGTCGGGCGACCGTTCGCTTCAGGAGGTCGTCGATGAGGGCGTGCGCCGCGCCTATCTCCACCCGGAAAACAAGCTGCGCGCCTCGATCCTCGCCGACCCCGCCTTCACCCGCCGCAATACCAAGGACAACACGCCGTCGGTCCTCCATGTCGAGATGGTGCCGGGCAACACGGTCTCGGTCGACGTCGCGGCCAAGGGCGGCGGGTCGGAGAACAAGTCCAAGTTCAAGATGATGAACCCGTCCGACTCGATCGTCGACTGGGTGCTGGAGATGGTGCCGCAGATGGGCGCGGGCTGGTGCCCGCCGGGCATGTTGGGCATCGGCATCGGCGGCACGGCCGAAAAGGCGGTGCTGCTCGCCAAGGAATCGCTGATGGGCGCGATCGACATGGGGCAGCTCAAGGAGCGCGGTCCGCGCAACGATATCGAGGCACTGCGCATCGAGCTGTTCGACAAGGTCAATGCGCTGGGCATCGGCGCGCAGGGGCTGGGCGGCCTGTCCACCATCCTCGACGTCAAGATCATGGACTGGCCGACCCATGCCGCGTCCAAGCCGGTCGCGATGATCCCCAACTGCGCCGCGACCCGCCACGCGCATTTCACGCTGGACGGCTCCGGCCCGGTCTATCTGGAAGCACCCAAGCTGGAGGAATGGCCCAAGGTCGACTGGAAGCCCGACCTCCAGGCCGCCAAGCGCGTCGACCTGAACACGCTGACCCCGGAAGAGGTGAAGAGCTGGAAGCATGGCGACCGGCTGCTCCTGAACGGCAAGATGCTCACTGGCCGCGACGCCGCGCACAAGCGGATCAAGGACATGCTCGATCGCGGCGAGGAACTGCCGGTCGAGTTCAAGGGCCGCGTGATCTATTATGTTGGTCCGGTCGATCCGGTCGGCGAGGAAGTGGTCGGCCCGGCCGGTCCCACTACCGCGACCCGCATGGACAAGTTCACGCGCATGATGCTCGACCAGGGACTTCTCGCGATGGTCGGCAAGGCCGAGCGCGGCCCGGCGGCGACCGACGCGATCCGCGAATACCAGTCCGCCTATCTGATGGCGGTCGGCGGCGCGGCGTACCTCGTCGCTCGCGCGATCAAGGGATCGAAGGTCGTCGGCTTCGAGGACCTTGGCATGGAGGCGATCTACGAGTTCGACGTGGAGAATTTCCCCGTCACCGTCGCGGTCGATTCCGAGGGTCAGAACGTCCACACGCTGGCCCCGCTGGTGTGGCGGGACAAGATCGCCAAGGAAGGCCTGCTGACCCCGGCTTGAGGCTGGGGCGCCGTCTTCTAGAGTCGAAAACGATCAACTCTGCTCACCCCTCCCCTTCAGGGGAGGGGCCGGGGGTGGGCGCTTCCGCAAGCGAAACGCCCATGGCGATGCCCCAACCCCTCCCCTGAAGGGGAGGGGCTAAAACCGTGCAATGCTGATCGCTTTCAACTCTAGCCCCTCCCGCAGGCGGGAGGGGTTGGGGAGGGCAGGGAGTCTCACCGAGACTATCGCCCGTGGTTTTCCCCCCTATCCCCTCCCGTTTACGGGATGGGCGTGCCAGGTTTTAGGCGTTGGATGCGATCACCGCCCGATCGCTCAATTCTTGTACAGCGCGTCCAGGCGTTCGCCATACACCTCGCGCAGGACGTGGCGGCGGATCTTCAGCGACGGCGTCAGTTGTTCGTTCTCGATACCGAAGGGTTCGTCGGCGATGATGAAGCGGCGGATGCGCTCGGTGACTGACAGGTCGCGGTTGACCCGGTCGATCGCCGCCGAGATGGCCCTGCGGAAATCGAGATCGTCCTCCAGCGCGGCGCGATTGCATCCCGTCCCCGACTTGGCGCACCATTCGGCGGTCCATTCGGCATCGGGGACGATCAGCGCGACCATATAGGGTCGCCGGTCGCCCGCGATCATCGCCTGGCCGATCTCGGGTTGCAGGGTCAGCATCCCCTCGACCTTCTGGGGGGCGACATTCTCGCCCTTGTCGTTGATGATCAGGTCCTTCTTGCGGTCGGTGATGCGCAGCCGCCCGGATGTGTCGATCTCGCCGATATCGCCGGTGTGGAGCCAGCCGTCCTTGAGCACCCGCTCGGTCTCGGTCGGGTTGCGCCAGTAACCGTGCATGACCAGTTCGCCGCGCACCAGGATCTCGCCATCCTCGGCGATCCGCACCTCGGTGTTGTCGAGCGGCGGGCCGACCGTGTCCATGCGCACGCCAGCCTTGGGCCGGTTGCAGGCGATGACCGGTGCGGCCTCGGTCTGGCCATAGCCTTGCAATAGGGTGAGGCCGATCGAGTGGAAGAACAGCCCGATCTCGGGATTGAGCGGCGCGCCGCCCGACACCATCGCCTTCAACCGGCCGCCGAATTTCTTCGCGATCTTGGGTTTGAACAGCGTGTTGACCGCGAGCTGCGCCGGCCGGTCGATCAGCCGCAAGCGGCCGTCATAGCTCTTCGCCCCCAGCGCCAGCGCCTGGTCGAGCAACCGGGCGCCCAGCCCGCCCTTCTTCTCGATCGCCTTGGCGATGCGGGTGTGCAGCACCTCGAACAGGCGGGGCACGACGAACATGATCGTCGGGCGCACCTCCTCGATATTGGCGGCCAGCTTGTCGAGGCCCTCGGAATAATAGATCTGCCCGCCCAGCGAGATGGGGAAATGCTGGCCGCCGGTATGCTCATAGGCGTGGGAGAGGGGGAGGAAGGACAGGAACACCTCGTCCCCCCAGCCGAAATCCTCGGCGATCACCGCGCTGCACCCGGCGCAATTGTGCAGGATCGCGCCGTGATGCTGCATCACCCCGCGCGGCGCACCGCCGGTGCCCGAGGTATAGATGATGCAGGCCAGATCCTCGCGGGTGAAATCGGCCTCTCCGGCGACCACCACCGGATCGGCGGGATGCTCGGCGATCATCGCGTCGTACTGGCGGCACTCGATCTGGCTCGGCCCCAGTTTCAGCGCCTCGATGCCGATCACCGTCTGGACATGGTTGGAGCGCAGCGCGGCGGGCATCAGCGTGGTCGCCAGCTTCTGCGTCGAGACGATGATCGCGCGTGCGCCCGAATTCTCGATGATGTGCGCGTGGTCACGCTCGGTATTGGTCGTGTAGGTCGGCACGGTGACGCCGCCCGCCGCCATGATGGCGAGGTCGGCGATACACCATTCGGGGCGGTTCTCGGACACCAGCATCACCCGGTCGCCGCGTTGCAGGCCGGTGGCCTTCAACCCCGCCGACAGGCTGGCGACCTGGCGCGCGGCTTGCGTCCAGCTGATCGACTGCCAACTGCCGCCCTGCTTGCGCCAGAGGAACGGCGCGTCGCCCTTCTCGGAGGCGCGCGTGAAGAACATGGTGACGAGATTGGGGAAATATTCGAGCGTACGCATGGTGCCTCTCCCACCGGCCCGTATCGCGTGACGTAACGCGCGACCGGGCTCTTTGTTTATTATTCCGCCGGGCGTCCCAGTTTGTCGCCGACCCTTTGGATCGCGGTCGTCCGGCCGGTCACGTCGATCGCCACGCCCTCGCTGCGGGGATCGGCGGCACCGACCCAGCGCCCGCCGACGCGTTCGATGGCATTGGCCTTCAGGCCCATCGGCGCGACGACGACCGTCTCACCCAGCGCCCGAAGTCCGGGGACAAGCGCTTCGAGCGCCGTGCCCTGTTCGACCGTCGCGACCTTGTACGGCGCGAAGAGCAACCCCTGCGCGATCGCACCTTGCGCACTCAGCTTCCAGTCGATGACGCCGATGATCGCCTTGGCGACCTGCGCGATGATGGTCGATCCGCCCGCCGCGCCGACCGCCAGGCGGACCTTGCCGTCGGGACCATAGACGATGGTCGGCGACATGGAACTGCGCGGCCGCTTGCCGCCCTCGACGCGGTTGGCGACCAGATCGCCGTCCTTGACCGGCACGATGTCGAAATCGGTCAGCTCGTTGTTCAGCATCGTCCCGTCGACCGACAGGCCCGAGCCGAACGAGCCCTCGACCGTGGTCGTCACCTCGGCGACATTGCCTGCCGCATCGACCGTGACGAGATCGGTCGTGCCGGGCACCTCGCTGACCGGTGCGCGGACGCGCGGCGGCGCGCCGGGCGGCGTGCCGGGCGACACCGACGCCATGGTCCGGTCGGGGGAGATCAGCGCCGATCGGTCGGCGATATAGGCCGGGTCGAACAGCCCCTTCAACGGCACCCGGACATAATCGGGATCGCCCAGATACGCATCGCGATCGGCATAGGCGAGGCGCGAGGCCTCGGCGAACAGATGCCAGGCCTGCGGCGAATCCTTGCCCAGTCGGCCCATGTCGAAGCGTTCCAGCAGCTTCAGGATCGACAGCATCGTCGATCCGCCGCCGGAGGACGGCCCCATGCTGCATACCTTATAGCTGCGATAGGTGGCGCAGAGCGGCGGGCGCGGCTTGGCGGCGTAGCTGGCGAGGTCGCCGGTCGTCATCTTCGACGGATTGCGCTGTGCGGTGTTGACCGTCGTCACCAGCTTCTGCGCCTGCGGCCCGACATAAAAATAATCGGGTCCGAGCTTGGCGATCCGCTCCAGCAATGCGGCCTGTTCGGGGTTGCGGATGATGCTGCCGAGCGGGAGCACTTGTCCATCGGGGCCGGTCAGCCGCGCGCGGGTGGCGGCGTCGACATGGCCGCCATAGCGGGTCAGCGCGGTCTGCAGGCGCGGGGTCAGCTTGAATCCGTCGCGCGCCAGCCGGATCGCGGGCTGGAACAGTCGCGCCCAGGGCAGCTTGCCGCCTTGGCGGTGGGCCAGCGCCATGCCGCGCAGCGCGCCGGGCACGCCGACGCTGCGCCCGCCGGGCACGGCATCGGCATGGCTGAGCGGGCGGCCGTCGGGACCGTAGAACCAGTCGGGGGTGGCCGCCATCGGCGCGGTCTCGCGCGCGTCGATGGTGTTGGTGCCGCGCGCGTCATGACGCACCCAATAGCTGCCGCCGCCGATGCCGGAGCTTTGCGGCTCGACCACGTTCAGCGCCAGCATGGTCGCGATGGCGGCATCGGTCGCGCTGCCCCCGGCGCGCAGGATTTCGACCCCGGCGGCGGCGGCGCGCGGGTCGGCGGCGCTGACCATGCCGGTGGCCGGGGCCTTGATGGGCTGTCGCGCGTCGACGGGCGCGGCGAGTGGCAGCGTCAGCGCTGCGACGGACAGGAGCCAGTGCTTCATGTCCGCGACCCTAGCGGCAAGGCGCGGCCCGCGCCAAGCCGTAACGTCAGGCGCCGACCGCCTCGCCCACACTGGCGAAACCGTCACGCGCGAGCATCCCGTCGAGATCGGCGAGGATGCGGGCGGCGAGGCCAGGCCCTTCATAGACCAGCGCCGAATAGAGCTGGACCAGGCTCGCCCCGGCCCGGATGCGGGCATAGGCCTCCGTGCCCGAATCGATGCCGCCAGCCGCGATCAGGGTCATCGCCCCCCCCGTGGCCGTACGGAAATCGGCCAGCCGCTGGCGGGCGAGCGGGGCGAGCGGACGACCCGACAGGCCGCCGGTCTCGCTGGCATTGGCGCTCTTCACGTTCGGCCGGGTGATGGTGGTGTTGCCGATGATGATCGCGTCCAGCCGGTTGTCGATCGCGGCGCGCGCGATCTCGTCGATCTGCGAAGGCTCGAGATCGGGGGCGACCTTCAGGAACAGTGGCACCGTGCCCGCCGCCTCGCGCGACGCGGCCAGCAGTTCGGCGAGCGCAGGCCCGTGTTGCAGGTCGCGCAGGCCCGGCGTGTTGGGGCTGGAGATGTTGATCGTGACATAATCGGCGATCGGCGCGGCCTGGGTCACGCCGTGGCGATAATCGGCGATGCGGTCGGCGGCGTCCTTGTTCGCGCCGACATTGATGCCCAGCACGCCCTTGCGTTTCGCCGCCTTGGCGCGCGCCAGTCCGGCGTCCAGCCCGCCATTGTTGAAGCCATAGCGGTTGACCACGCCCTGGTCCTCGACCAGCCGGAACAGGCGGGGTTTCGGATTGCCGGGCTGCGGTCTCGGGGTCAGCGTGCCGATCTCGACCAGGCCGAAGCCCAGCCCGAAAAAGCCGTCGATCGCTTCGCCATTCTTGTCGACCCCCGCCGCCAGCCCCAGCGGATTGGCGAAGTCGATCCCCGCGACCGTGGTAGCAAGACGCGGATAGCGCGCCGGATCGGCCCCCAGCGGCGCGCCGAGCGAGCCCCAGCGCGACAGCATCGCCACCGTCAGGCCATGGGCGCGTTCGGCATCGAGGGCGAAGAGGAGCGGGTGATAAAAGGCCATGTCGGCCCGGTTAGCGGATTGCGGGGGGAGGGGGAAGGTG
>NZ_MQUI01000075.1:0-10148 GCF_001970915.1 Sphingomonas sp. Sph1(2015) | reverse complement strand
CCCATAACCCCGTCGCCAGGTGTCCATTTCGAGAAAGCGCAATCGGGAACAGGTTTTGGGAAATGGTGCCGCCCGAGAGGTGAAGTGCCCTCCCTCACCTTCTGTGATCCTGGCTGGGGTTCCCAATCGGGAACGGCACGGGGGCCTCCCGCTCGCCGCATTAGATGGTCAGGGCGGGTTGCTTGGTGGCCGATACCGCGCTGCCTGAAGACGCTGCCATGATGAGCAGAATAGCGAACCATTGAAGTGGCGTCAGCACCTCCCCCAGAACGACAAAGCCGGCCAGCGCCGCAACAGCTGGTGCAGCGCTGAGCAGAATGCCGAAGACGTGGGACGGCAACCGGCGCATCGCCTCCATTTCCAGCGAGTAGGGCAAGGCGCTCGACAGGATCGCCACGGCGAAACCGACAGCTAGGACCAACGGTGCCAGTAAGGCAGAGCCTGCCGTTGCCGCGCCAATCGGCACGGAAATGGCGGCTGCGACTATCATTCCCCAAGCGACCGCATCCCCACCGAGTGCGCCGGAAACGCGCTTCCCATAAACAATGTAGAGCGCCCAGCAGGTCGCCGCGCCGCCTGCAAAAACCAATCCAATCGGATCGAGCGCCGCGCCCGAGCGAAGCGGCAACAGCAGCACAAGGCCGATCACCGCCGCGACGAACCAGACAATGTCTCGCCGCGATCGTGACCCGCAGAGCACCACCATCAGCGGTCCAAGCACCTCGATTCCGGTCGCGATGCCAATGGGGAGGCGAGCGAAGGCCTGATAGATCAGCAGGTTCATCGACCCGAGCATCGCCCCATAGGCAATGAGCGCCGACAGCATGGCGCGAGAGGGCCGCCTCCGCCACGGTCGCCGCAGTGCAAAAAGCAGCAACGCCGCCAGAGCGATGCGCAGGCCTGTGGTGCCGTAAGCGCCGACCAGCGGGAACAGGTGCTTGGCAAAGGCAGCGCCAACATTCTGCGCGACCAAGGACACCAAGACGGCGCTTGCGCCGATCATTGGGGCAGACGGACGATTGGAGGTGGCGGGTGCTGCATCAATCATCTTGTGGGTTATAGTCTCATTTGGGTGAGGCGAGCGCTTAACTTCGGCTTACCGCACGAGACATCCACTCACGGGGGGCTTGATGAGCGAGACAAATTATCGGACTAATCCACTCGACCGCTTCGATCGGGCGATCCTCGACATCCTTCGGCGTGACAATCGCACGCCTCAAAGAACGATTGCCGAGCGGGTGAACCTCTCGCCGGCCGCAGTGCAGCGGCGCATCGCCGCAATGGAAGCTAATGGCACGATCATCGCTAACGTGGCGATTGTTTCGCCGACGCTTGAAGGACCTCGGATCGCCATCGTGGTCGAAGTTCATCTCGTAAATGATCGCTCCGAGCTGGTCGAACCAATCAAGGCGCTGTTCCGCCAGACCGTCGAAGTACAGCAATGCTATTACGTCACTGGCAATGGCGGGTTCGTCCTGATTGTCAGCGTGCCGGACATGGCGAGCTATGAAGTGCTCGCACGTTCCTTATTCGCCGACAACGATGCGGTATCGACCTACCGGACGCTTGTCGTCCTTGATGCGGTAAAGGCACCTGCCGCTCCATGAACCGCGACCGGCCTAAGCTGAGCCTGAGCTTTCCCATGTCAATCGGCGTCCAAAAAGGACCCCCTATCGGCGTGCAAAAGGGACCCCCTTCGTCGAGCAGCGTAACGGGTATGACGGGCGCACTGTTCGTGCTGGTTGCGGCGTAGGGCGGGCGTAGCCCGACCGGAGGCGCAACCAGCACGAAGCGTTCTCTGCCGGTGCCCCAGGCTTCAGCTTCGATGTTTGAAGCGCCAGCTGTCGTTGCCGGTTTCGACGATGTCGCAATGGTGGGTAATGCGGTCGAGCAGCGCGGTGGTCATCTTGGGGTCGCCAAAGACGGTCGGCCACTCACCAAAGGCCAGGTTGGTGGTGACGATGACCGAGGTCTTCTCGTAGAGCTTGCTGACGAGGTGGAAGAGCAGTTGACCGCCCGAGCGTGCAAACGGCAGGTAGCCAAGCTCGTCGAGCACCACGAGATCGAGGCGCGAAAGCTGGGCCGCCAGCGTGCCGGCCTTGCCAAGGCGCGTTTCCTCCTCGAGCCGGTTCACCAGGTCCACTGTGTTGAAGTAGCGTCCGCGGGCGCCGGCTCGTACCACATTGGCAGTGATGGCGGTGGCGAGATGCGTCTTGCCGGTACCCGTTCCACCGACCAGCACGACGTTGCGTTGGCCCGGAAGAAACGAGCCGCTGTATAGCGAGCGCACCAGTCCCTCGTTGATGGGAGTGTCGCCGAAGACGAAGGCGTCGAGGTCCTTCACCGCGGGTAACCTGGCGGCCGACATCCGGTAACGGACCGAGGCTGCATGGCGGTGCGTCGCCTCGGCACGCAGCAGGTCGGTCAGGACCTCCATGGTCGTGCGCTTGCGCTGGAGACCGGTAGTGACCGCCTCGTCGAAAGCGCCAGCCATGCCCTTCAGCCCCAACTCGGTCATGGCCGTCATCATCTCATGCCGCTGCATGGAGACCTCGCAGGCTGTCATAGCGGTTGCAGTCGGCACGGGGCGGATGGCGCAGCGCCAGATCTTCTGGCGTGACAATAGTCAGCGGTCGCGGCGGTTCGCGCCGGCGGGCCAGGATGTTGACGATGACGTCGTCGCTGGCGACGCCGGCCAGCAATGCTTCGCGCACGGCCACTTCTACCGCCTCCAGCCCGTCGTCGAGCACCGCTGCCAGCACCCGCACGAACCGCCGGTCGGCATCGTCGCCGGTGCCAAGCTTGCGCCGCAGTCGTGCCAGCGCAGGCGGCAACTCCCAGCCCTGGAACGGTGCGCCGTTGCGCAGGGCACCCGGCTTGGTCACCAGCACCGGCAGATAGTGCCACGGGTCGTAGATGGTCCGGTCGCGGCCGAAGAACCGGGGATGGTCGGCGACGACTTCACCGTCGCAGCGCACGACGATGCGGTCGGCATAGGCGCGGACCTGGACGGCACGTCGCACCACCCTGGCAGAAACGGAATAGCGGTTGCGGTCGAAGCTGATGAGGCATGTGCCGCTTACCGCATGCTCGCTCTCGTGGAAGCCGTCGAAGGGTGCGACAACAGGCTGGAGCACCGCCCGTTCTGCTGCCCATGCCTGGGCGACTGTCAGCTCCTTCTGCTCGGGATGCTGGTGCAACTCTGCCCAGCGCCGACACTCCGCCTCCAGCCAGCCGTTCAACTCCTCGAGGCCGGTAAATCGCAGGCGCGGCTGGAAGAAGCGACCGCGTGCGGTCTGCACCTGGTTCTCGACCTGACCTTTCTCCCAGCCCGACGCCGGCGAGCAGGCGGTCGGCTCGACCATGTAATGGTTGGCCATGACCAGGAAGCGACGGTTGAAGACCCGCTCCTTGCCGGTGAACACGCTCGTCACCGCCGTCTTCATGTTGTCGTAGATGCCGCGCGTCGGCACGCCTCCGAAGAAAGCAAACGCCCGTGCATGCGCGTCGAACAGCATCTCCTGTGTCTCGCGGGGATAGGCCCGCACATACATTGCCCGCGACGCGCACAGCCGGACATGCGCGACCTTCACGCGCATCGGCTTGCCCGAGATCTCGACGTCCTCGTGGCTCCAGTCGAACTGGTAAGCCTCGCCCGGCCGGAACAGCAGCGGGATGAACGCCGGCGCATTCATCACGTCGCGACGCTGCGCCTGCCGCCAGCGCGCCGCATAACGGCGAACCGCGTCGTACGAGCCATCGAACCCCTCGCGTAGCAGCAGGTCGTGGATGCGCGTGAGGCGCAGCTTCTCGCGCCGCGGCCGTGCCTCATCTTCCTCCAGCAACGCATCCAGTCGCGCCTGAAACGGCCCCAGCTTCGGCAGCGGCTGCACCTCTCGCCGATAACCCATGTCCGCTTCCGGCGCCCGGATCGCCTTGCGCACCACCTTGCGCGACAGGTGCAGGTCCCGCGCTATCGCCTTGATGGCCTTGCCCGACGCGTGCTCGCGCCGGATCCTCAACACCGTCTCCAATACCAGCATCCCGATCTCGCCGCCTGACACACCGCCAAGCGAACAGCCTAGAACACCAGGATGAGGGGTCCCTTTTCGACGCCGATCACCCCGCTAACGGGGTCCCTTTTCCACGCCGATCCACAGCTGGGAGCTGGGCGGGGCCGAGCCGCCGGTGGTTCTGATGGCGAAGCTCCGGCGCGACTACGATGTCGATCCCGAATGGGTGATCCTGGGCGAGGATACCATTCCTCGAAGCTACTACGGCCCGGTCGACTGGGACAGGCTCGATCGCCTGCGCGCCGACGTGGACGCCGTCTGCAGGGACGTAGGGCTGAAGCTGCCTGACGAACGCAGCCAAGCGCTCGCGCGCGTGATATACGACGGAGGAGCGGACGCGGGTGCTGCCAACCGCAAGCAGCTGCGCGGTACGCTGCTCGCCTTGTCGCTGGGGGACTGAGATGGGCAGATCCAGAGATGAACAGCTGGCGGCCTGGACGGCCGAGACGCGGCGGGTCGGGTTCAAGCGGCGCAACTGGCCGGTCGTGCGCCGACTGGCAGCGCTGTGCACTGGACTGCTGCTGGCAGGTCTGGCGGCCCGTCTGCTGGGCTATGCCCCTGCCCTCGCGGCTGCCTGCTGGATCGCCGCAGCTGTCACCAGCGCGGTCATGCTGATCTGGTTCTTCGACCCGCGCCGCTTCCGCGCACGGCCGTCCGGCAGGTCCTGACCGCACGGAAGCAGACGCGAGCATCCGGGCTCGACATCGGCTGCTGCTGGCACACCGGCCTTGTCCATGACGCCCGACGAGAGATGAGCCTGTGCTCCCAGGGGAAGCAGCGCACGGGTCGGTTGCTTGCGACCCTCATGTCGCTGCGCAGCCGGTGGATCACGGCCACCGTAGCGCTGTAGCACCCTTGTAGCACGTCACGAGGTAGCTTTCGCGAAACCCGCAGCACGGCCGATATCCTGCTACATCAATGATAAATCACGATCTTATTCTCTGAACACGGCCGCTATCCATAGCGTGGTGTGTGCTCCTTCACTGCGCGATCCGGACGCTGTGGTATCGATGCCGTGGTGCTTCGGTATTCATTCCGGCTTCCAGCGGGGCATCCGGGCCGGCGTGTCAGCCGGCCAGCAAGCGAACTATCATTCTACCCGGACCGCCTACTCGGCGGTACGCCAGCGGGTTCAGCGCGGGATCCGGAACATATCGCCTGCCACCGGCGCTGCCGCTGCCAGAATCTTCTCAGCGGCACGACGCTCGCGCGCTTGGGCGCGTCGCTCTTCGGCAATCCGGGGATCGCTGGCTTCCGCCTCCAAACCAGAGGTAGGGTCCGGTGCCTCCATCACCCGGATCCCTTTGCCACGTTGGGCCACGTCCTTGCGCCTGGCGCGCTCCTGCTGGACCGCGCTGGTCATGTCGGATCTCAGAAGGACGTAATCGGGTTCGTACCGATGCTGGCGCATCAGCTCAGCGAGCGCGTGAACGGCGAGGTCGTCACCGACCGCGGCATGAACCGCGCGCAGCCAGCGCGGCGAGGCGTAGCGATGCCGCAAGGTCCAGAGCCCTCGCCCCATCTCGGTCACGAACAGGGCCACCCAGAGGACGAGCATACCCCGTCCGGCGACGACCGGTCTGGCGCCGATCGCCTTGGCGATACCGATCGTCACGATCAGCATCGGCAGGAAGACCACGACGCTGATCGCATAAGGGACGACGTTCAGCTGGCTCACCTCCCATCGTGCGATCAGCCGGTCAGCCACCGGGACGCGCTCAGTCACGCCAGGGATCATGGCTGCTGGCCGACCAGCTGTCGTGATGCTGGAAATGGTCATGAGCACCGCTGTCCCAGCGATCGTGGCGCTGCCAGTCGGACTCGTAATCGTGCGACCGGGTAGAACCGTAGGGATTGCCGGCGACGTCGGGGGTCCCCGTTCCCGCGATGGTCGGCAATCCGGTCGCCGGATTGATGTCCGTGCCGTGGTTGCCGATCCCCAGACGGTCCGGGAGCGTCCAGTCTTCGAACCAGGTAGCGATGCGCTCGAACAGTCTCATGTCAGCACTCCCGATCGGAAGCCTGGACGATATACGCTTTCCGCATATCCCTCAAGCCGGTCTAAATGCTTCTGGGTGCCCGCCTTCTCTGTTCCATCAGACCTGCACGCCCGCATCGTCGCTGCGCTGACCGTGGCACGGCGGGACGCCATGCTTCGTCAGGTCGACCTCGCGAAGCGGCTCGGATGGCAGCAGGCCTATGTATCGCGTTACGAAACCGGCGAGCGCCAGTTGAGCGTGGATGAATATGTGGCGGTCGCCTTGGCGATTGGGGTCGATCCGGTGGCATTGCTCGGCGAGCTTCTCTCTCAAAACTGCTCGTAATCACAGCTCAGGAACGCCCATCGAGGCCTGCCCAGGCGCATCTGCCGGCGATACCCCCCACCCGATTAACGTCGCGAACATCTGTTACGATGCCGAACGCGAGTTCGCTGGCCTCTACGATCCAGCGCGATCGCACACACCGATGAAACCGACGATCGGTTCGGGGTATCTCCCTGCCCTACCCTTTCAATGAGCGTGACGCCGACACATACACACCGCGGGATCGGCTTGGCTTCTCCCGGAAGCCTGCGGCCGTTAGGCCGCTTCTGTGACGGCGAATAGCCGGCACGTAACAAAAGCGCATTGCTCTTGGGCAATTCCGCTCCGAATCTCCTTTTCGCCTCTTTGATCCATGCTGTGGGGTTAAGTGATTCTGTTAAATAGGAATTGTTAAGAAGGTTAAGGGGTCCAAAAACCGGAATCTTTCTCGCATTTTCAGTAGCCTACGGGAATGCCTGGTGGGCGAAACCCCGTGATTCGGTGGGTGAAACCCCGATAGTGCGGTGGGTAAAACCCCGAAGTAATGGTGGGTGAAACCCCGAGTCAGACGCCCCGGAAACCGCGTACTCGGATCGGTTATCCATGGGCTGAGGGGTTGTTTGCCATCGGAAGCGGCGTGCCAGCGACTGCTGCAAGACTGTGCCGGGTGGGTAAAACCCCGATAGTCGGGTCAGCGGTGGGTGAAACCCCGATAGTCAGCGTCGCCCGGCGAGCTGGTCCATCCGGGCATCCACCTCCGCGGTGCGCCGGCGATCGGCGTCAAAGCGCGCACGCCGCTCCTCCTCCGCCCGCATCTTCTCTGTCAGCGCCAGCGCCTCGGCCTCACCGCGGCGTCTGAACTGGACGGCCGGACTCCTGTCGGTCGTCTCCGCCAGCTCCATCGCATAGTCGGGGAGCTGATCGGCCTCGATCACGCGCCGGAGCATCCGGTTAAACTCCTTGGGCTGGGCGTCGCTGCCGGTCTTGTCGCGCAACACCTCGACCCGGCACAACCACCCACCCTGCTGCGAGCCGACATGCTTGCGCGCGATGCGATACAGCGCCCGCTCTAGCCCCCCAGACAGGAGGAAATAGTCGGGGTGCATAGTCAGCAGCGACTTCTCGTTGACGATGCCCTCGTAAACCCAGTCGGATAGGGTCAGCGTCATCCCACGCGGCTGTTCGGTGTCGGCGTCGGTATCGAACGTCCAGCTATCAAGCCAGTTGAAGCCCGCCTTCTGCCTGCGCTTCGTCGCCCGGATCGACGTCGTGATGGATGTGGTCTGAAGCCGGAGCAGCGCGGCTTGCAGCTCCTGATAGTCCCTGCCCCCGGTGCTGCGCTTGATTGCCCGCAACAGGTCGTAAGGCGTCGTCGTCAGCGTACGCGGCAGGTCGTTCAAGCCCTGCTGCTTCATGCGGTTCAGCGTGGACGCCGCCCAAATCAGGATATCGGCGTCCCAGATCGTCGCCATGCCATAGTCGGGGATCGCCTGGACGCGCACCCATGCCTCGCCATCCAGGCTTTTATACTCGATCGGCTTCAATCGTTTGCGCTTCTGAAGCGAGAAGAATGGTCGCTCCATGACCTCGCGTTGGTCGCGGAGCGGTAGGTCGCCCAGCGCAGGGATGAACAGGTCAAACTCGGGGTTGGGATTGCGCCGCTTGCTCATGGCGCGAACCTGGTGTGCCCCCGCTTGACCAGATACTGGCGGAGCAGGCGTTCGGTGATGACGGTAAGCGGTTCCCCGCCCTCCTCGACGCTGAGTTGACGCAACGCACGGTGCATGTCTTCGGGAATATGGATCAGCACCGGCTTCTTGCCGGGATGGCTGCTGCGCTTGGCCGGCGCTGCCGACGTCGGCGTGCCGGCGTCACGACGCGGTCGACGTGCGGGTGCAGACTGCTGAGGCATGGGGACAGGCTCGACGGCGGGCGCCGGTGCCCGTTCTTCGGGCTGGTCATCGAAGATGCCGGCCAGCGCGGAAGGTTTTCTTGCCATCATGCCATCTCGCTTACTTGCTTAGTCGCATAGCCGCTTAGTCGCTTAGCCTCTTCATAGGCGCTTCGCAGTTCTGCTGCCGCTTTGCTGTCCGGCTCCGTCTCAGTCGCTGTCCGACCAAGGGGCGTCGCCTTGTAATAGTCCTTGCGGAAATGGAGGCGGCTGTCGAACAGCGTCACGCCCTTTGCCGCAAAACCGGCGTGAGCCTCCTGACCCTCCCCGCCCTGGTGTGGCACTTGGGTCAGGATGACCGCGAATGGCGTGCCCGCCTGCTGGACCTGCTTCACGGTCTGCAACACCGAATGAACGTCTAGCCCGCGCGGCGCGACAGGGATGATGACGAAATCCGCCTGCTCGGCCGCGAGCATGGCGATGTCTTTCGAGTTCGCCGGCGTGTCGATGATGATGAGGTCGATCTTACCGCTGCTTCGCCCGCGCGAGACGTGGAGCGGCAGGCCGGCGACGCTGCTGTCCTTCACCATCACGTCGTCCATGTCGCGACGTTCCGACCAGTAGAGCGCCGACCCTTGCCGATCGTCAGCATCGAGGATCACGACGGACGCCCCCTCGCGCGCTGCCTCGACGGCGAAGCCGGTAGAGAGGGTCGTCTTGGATTGACCGCCCTTCTGCGCGATCACGGCCCATACCTGCATGACTGCTACTCCCACTAAGCGGCTAAGCGACTTATGCCGCTTAGCCGCTTAGTAGTAAAGCCAATTAGTCGCTTAGCCACCGTCGCCCATTCGGCGTCTTGAGCAAATGGTGACGCATCGGCCCATGATCGATGACGGGCAAAGCGGCGTGCCGAAATGCCTGTCGCCGCTGCACCGATTGTCCAGCACGCGCCGATCGCCTCGCCCTTGGCACCGCGACTGATGAAGCCGATCGCGCCGCGCATTTGGGAGGGCAGGGGAGCATCCAGCGCCTCGAACAGTGGGCCATGCCGGTCGCCATCCGGTTCGGTCAGCTCTCGCGATTGTCCTGTTCCATAATCCTCTCCTGGCAAATCGCTCTTGGGCGATGGCCAAAGCCATCGGCCCTGCCTCGTGGCGAACAGCGGGCGGTGAGGGGACAGCGGGCATCTGCCGGGATGGTGCGGGCGCAGCGCAGCGAGCCACAGCTCGGCTGATTGCCGTTGCTGGGAGGGGGAGTCATGCCCACTTCCCTCATAAAAGCGACGTTACAGGCTCGCTGGCGTCGTTAGGACGCGTGCGCGCGCCGCGCGAGTGATCGTCACCTGCTAGGAATGAGCCGCCGATCGGCGGCTCGATCGAAGCGCAGTGGAGATGGAGCGCGGTCCTACACGGGACGCGGGACGCGCCGACACTATTCCATGCGGCTAAGCTGCTAAGCTGCTAAGCTGCTAAGCTGCTAAGCGGCTAAGCGGCTAAGCTAGGCCGGCTTCCATTGAGATGGTGTTTTGAAATCCTTTCATTCAAAAATTGGCAGTCAAGTTCGTTCCTGACGGCTCAGCCAGTCTGTGCTGGTTGGACCTGTGTTGCGGGCTGTGGAGGATCAATCCGCTTTAACTCATAAAGCGTCGCCGCTGCTGTAGCCATAATTGCCTGAAAGCGAACCTGCCACTCGCCGTATAGCCATGGCTTATTTTCAAAGTCCTCAATAGCTACTATTTGCTCCGCAACCTTAGAGCCCGACTCATAATTCGAGTTTTGCGATACGGCGTGTCATGCGCCTGATGGAAGCGATGATGAGCCAGGCTTCGGCGGAGGCGACGGACGCCTCCCAATCTTTGGCGAGACGCCGACATCGGTT
>NZ_MQUI01000074.1:0-10983 GCF_001970915.1 Sphingomonas sp. Sph1(2015) | reverse complement strand
CCGCCAGGGCCAGTCCCGCCCCCAGCCCCGCGATGATGGTCCGACGATCGGCGTGCCCCATGATGCTCTCCCGTGTTCGCCAGGCATGTTTGCCTGTTCAATCAGTGGCTTATCATGAACGACACCGTCCGATGCTGGCAAGGTGCCGCAAGGGTCAGTCGGTGACTTTCTGCGCCTCGACGATCCGGGCGTCGCTGCCCAGCGCGTAGAGATAGGTGCGCCGTTGCTCGGTGCCGGGGGGATAGCGCTTGAGCATCCGCGCCTGTTCGCGGGTCAGGGCGAAGCGGACATAGCCGGACCGGACCAGGCACTGGTCCACTTCGCCTTGCAGCGTGGCCTGGAGCGCATCGACCTGCTTGTCCGGACTGTACATCCGGCGAAGCAGAACCTGCCTCTCGCTCTGCGCGAAGATGTCGTCGGTCGGGACCGTCGGGGGCGTATTGGCTTCGCGGTCCAGGACGCGCGCGCCGCGCACGTAACGCTGGGTCGCCCCGTCCCCGGCCACGTCGCGCCGGGCGGCTTGCAACATGCAGGCCCGGCTGCCGCCATCGAAAGCCTCCCGCGAAGCACCCGGCCTGCCCCAGCTATAGGGCTGGGGGGTTGCGGCCAGGGCGGATGACGACGCGCCCAACAGGGCAAGCGCAACACCGATCTTCGGCATGACCTCTCCTCGGTTTCTCTATGGCGAAGCTATCCGAAAAGGTCGGGCGCGTCATGCCTTTCCCGTTCCCCATGGCGACAGGCTGCGACCAGGACGATTGCCGATGCAGCCACGCCCGACACACCATACATTGGTGAAAACCGATTCATCCTTTATTTCCCTCTGTCCCCTATGAACGAAAAACTCATCGAATTCGGAGCAGGGAAACTGCCATGGGGCGGTCCGGACCGGGCTATAAAAACCGCGAAGCGCGCCGACAGGTTCTGATCCCCTGTCGGATCAAGTCCGTCCGGGGCTGGGGCGATGCGTGCATCCACAATATCTCGTCCCGGGGCATGATGATCGCGTGTGACGATCCGCTGGCGCCGGGCGAATATCTGGACCTGCGGCGCGGTCGCCAGGTGGTGATCGGCCGCGTCGTCTGGCGGCGCGACCGATTCTCGGGCGTCCGCACGCAGGATGTCATCAGCGCCGATGCGCTGGTCAACGAGCCCCGCCTGGAGGCCCGGCCGACCGGCACGCGTCGCAGCAAGGATCGCGCCGCCCTGCGCCAGACCATGGCGAGGGAAATCGACGCCGCCCGGCGAATGGAGCGCAGCCGCTCCCTGTCGCAGGCGATGCAATTCGGTGCCCTGGGCCTTTTCGGACTGGTCGCCGCGGCGACCATCGCGATCCGGGTCGGCCATATCCTGGCCGCGCCGGCCGCGCAGATCACCCAGGCCCTGTCCCGATAATCCGAAGCATCGGTCAGTCCTGATCGGCCTGCAGCGTCGCCGCCAGCCAGTCGGGGCGGATCGCGTCGCCCAGTGCCTCGACGCGGCGATGCTCGACCATCAGGCCCAGTTCCGGGTAGCTTGCACGGGTCCGGTCGCCCGCCTCGCCCAGGGGAGCCACGACCAACCGTCGATTGACCTTCGAGCGGTGGTGCATCCGCGCCGTGTTTTCCTGCCCGACATAACAGCCCTTGGTGAAACTGACGCCGTTCAGTTCGCGCGCATTGCATTCCAGCCAGAGCGTCTCCCCCGAGCCCAGCTCGCCGACACCTTCGGTCACGCCCAGCGAAAGCCGGTGCGCGGTCCAACCGCTCGCCGGTTCGCCCGCCGGGGCCAGCCAGCGATGGCCCAGTTCGGGCAGGCGCGGATCATGGGGGCGCCCCTCGGCATTGCGGCTCCAATGGACGGCCAGTCCCTCGACCGGCGTGATCGTGATCGCGCGGCGCAGGCGGTACATGGCCAGCCGCTTCGCCAGTGCCTCGGCCTGCGACGCTTCCGCATCGATCAGCACCGCCTCGCCCTCGGCCCACAGGAAGAAGTCGAACAGCGCCTTGCCCTGCGGCGTCAGCAGGGCGGCCCAGCGCGGGGCATCCGGCGTCAGGCCCGCGACATCCTGCGTCGCCAGCCCTTGCAGGAAACCGCGCACATCCTCGCCCGCGATCCGGATCAGGCGGCGATCGGAGAGGGTCGTCGCGGCGGCCGTCGCGGCGATGGCTGTTGGGGTGGCATCGGTCATGACCGCAAGGTAGGAGGGCGTGACCCTATGCGAAAGGCCCGTTTGCCATGACCTTCGACCTGCTTCTCTCCGGCGGCACCGTCCACACCCCCGGCGGCCCCGTCCGCGCCGATGTCGGCGTGCGCGACGGCCGGATCGTGGAAATCGGCGCACGCGGTGATGCGGGTCGGGTGATCGACTGCACCGGCCTCGACATCCTGCCCGGCGTGATCGACAGCCAGGTGCATTTCCGCGAGCCTGGCCTGATGCACAAGGAGGACCTGGCCTCCGGCAGCCGCGCGGCGGTGATGGGCGGCGTCACCGCCGTCTTCGAGATGCCCAACACCAAGCCGAATACCGATTCGGCCGAGGCGATCACCGACAAGCTGACCCGCGCGAAAACGATGTTCTGCGACCACGCCTTTTACGTGGGCGCAACCAACCATAATGCCCGCGACCTGGCCGAGCTGGAGCGAATGCCGGGCACGGCGGGCGTGAAGATCTTCATGGGCGCCTCAACCGGCGACCTGCTGGTCTCCGAGGATGCGCGGCTGGCCGAAGTGCTCGCCTCGGGTCATCGCCGCGTCGCGATCCATGCCGAGGACGAGGACCGGATGAACGCCCGCGCCAACGAGCGGATCGAGGGCGATCCGTCCTCACACCCGGTCTGGCGCGACGACGAGAGCGCGCTTCTCGCCACCCGTCGCATCCTGCGGCTGGCGCGCGCGGCCAATCGCCGCATCCACATCCTGCACGTCACCACGCCCGCCGAGCTGGAATATATCGCGCAGCACAAGGACATCGCGACCTGCGAGGTCACGCCGCAGCATCTGACGCTGGCGGGTGAGGAAGCCTATCCGCGCCTCGGCACTCTGGCGCAGATGAACCCGCCGATCCGCTCGGGCGCGCATCGCGACGGGCTGTGGCACTGGCTGAACCAGGGCGTGCCCGACGTCATCGGTTCGGACCATGCGCCGCACACGCTGGAGGAAAAGGCCAAGCCCTATCCGGGCAGCCCCAGCGGGATGCCGGGTGTGCAGACGCTGCTGCCGCTGCTGCTCGACCATGCGGCGAACGGTCGCCTGTCGCTCCAGCGCGTGATCGAACTGACCAGCGCGGGGGCGCAGCGCATCTTCGGCATCGTCGGCAAGGGGCGGATCGCGGCCGGTTACGACGCCGACTTCACCATCGTCGACCTCAAGAAGCGCTGGACCATCGAAGACCAGTGGCTCCAGTCCAAGTGCGGCTGGTCGCCCTTCACCGGCATGGAGCTGACCGGCAAGCCGATCGGCACCATCGTGCGCGGCCAGGTGGCGATGTGGGAGGACCAGCTCGCCGATGCGCCGACCGGCCAGCCGATTCGCTTCGAGGCGGTCGACTTCGGATGAGCGGCACGCGGTGGGTGCGGGACATCCGGGTCTATTGCCCGGTCGCGCCCGCCACGCTTGCGGCGCTGGTCGCAGGCAATCCGGCGGCGGTGGAAGAGGATTCCACCGCCGCCACGCTGCTGGCGATCCTGCGCACAGCCCCGCTCGGCGATTTCGGGCGATATCGCGAGGTGGTCGAACTGGCGCTCGGCTATGAGGGCTTCCGGCCGGGCGATGGCGCGGTGCCGACGCTGGGCGCGGTGGGAGAGGCGAGCTGGTCGCCGACCGTCATCCTGACCGCGATATACGATGCAGAGGCGGATGTGGAAGCGCTGGCCGATGCGTTGTTGGCGGCACATCCGTGGGACGTGCCGGTAATCGCGGTGAGTGAACCTTATCGGTTGCTGATACGCGGATAGGAGGGGGCGTGGGCTTCGACGTCGGCGTCATGCGTCGACGTTTATCCTGAGCGGCTGGCTTGCCAGCCAGCCGAAGGGCTCAGCCTGAACGGCTGTGGGAAAAGTCCAGGACGCAACCCCACCCCCGTTCAGCCTGAGCGAAGTCGAAGGCCAAGGGAAACCCTCACCCCGAGGCCGAAATCAGAACGGCAACCACCGCGCCTTGTGCGTGAAGTTCATATACCCGACATTGACGCCCGCGCGCCAACCGACGCCCAGCCGCACCGGGATCAGCACGACATTGCCACGCCGCAAATACGTCGCCGCAAACCCGCCGACGAAATACAGCCGCCCCTCGGCCGCCGGGAAGCGGTGGAACAGCTCCTCGGTGTCGTAGAGGTTATAGACCAGCACGAACACCTTGTTCGCGTCGCCGCCGATATCGAAGCCCAGCGACGGCCCGGTCCAATAGACCGGCATCTGCCCCTCGACCTTATGGGTCATCACGCCCGAGCCATAACGCAGGCCGACGACGAACGCGCCCGATGCCTCGCGCCCGGCGATATAGGCGTTGGGCCGCCCCTGTTCGCGCAGGATTCGCTCGATGATGCCCGCCAGCCCCTCGGCTCCCTTGCCGAACACGCCCTCACCCGCCGCCATCAGGTCGTCCCGCTCGAACGTATCGGCGGCCTGCGTCGTCTGGGTCGCGCGCGAATCGGGGGTGCCGGGGATCGGCGTGACCGGCGGCTGCTGTACGGGCGGGGTCGACTGGACCGGCGGGGCGTCATCCTGGGGCGGCGCGCTCTGCTGGGGCGCGGGGCGGGAAGGCTGGGTGCCGAGGTCGCTGTCGATACCCTGATTGGGGTCGATCGTGCGGACCTGCGCCGCAACCGGCGCGGTGGCGACCAGGGCCAGGCCAGCCAGCAACGACAGACGCCATGACAGGCCCAGACAGACGATACGCATGAATTCTCAACTCCCCCGGCGAACCGATTGACCACGTTAACCAGCCCGCAGCTTGCGGCGCAATGAATGACGAAATGAGGATTAGTCGATTTTCCTGATAAAATCCCGCCCAGACCCGGTTGATTGCCTCCACCGGCCCCGCTATAGCCGCACCTCGCCGCAGCCGGAGACGTGGGTGAGTGGCTGAAACCAACGCTTTGCTAAAGCGTCGTACGGGAAACCGTACCGAGGGTTCGAATCCCTCCGTCTCCGCCATATTGCGCCGCTTCCCGACATTAGATCCACCGCCCGGACGGGCCTGCCCCGCCGCCCCGGATCCTGCGCGTCCGGCATGCCTGAGGACATCCTATGAGCCAGACCACCATCCATGCCATGGGCGAACAGCATCTGGTTCACCGCACGGGTTGGCTGCGCGCCGCCGTGCTGGGGGCCAATGACGGCATCATCTCGGTCTCCAGCCTGATCGTCGGCGTCGCGGCCGCGCCCGGTGCGACGGCGGGTGCCGTGCTGGTGGCGGGGATCGCGGCGCTGGTCGGCGGGGCGTTGTCGATGGCGGCGGGGGAATATGTCTCGGTCAGTTCGCAGGCCGATACCGAGCAGGCCGATCTGGCGCGCGAGGCCGCCGAGCTGGTCCGTGCGCCGCTGGCCGAAACGCGGGAACTCGCCGCGATCTACGAACAGCGCGGGGTCGAGGCGGGCCTGGCGCAACAGGTGGCCGAGCAGATGATGGCGCATGACGCGCTCGGCGCGCATCGCCGCGACGAGCTTGGGCTGGCCGATGACGGCGGCTCCAACCCGCTTCAGGCGGCGCTGTTTTCGGCGGGGGCGTTCAGCGCCGGGGCGATCCTGCCCGTGCTGGCCGCCGCGCTGTCGCCGCAGTCCTGGGTCCTCTACCTGACGCCCGCGACGGCGCTGGTCCTGCTGGCGGTGCTGGGCGCGCTGGGCGCAAAAGCGGGCGGCGCACCGGTCGTGCGCGCTATCGTGCGCGTCGTGCTGCTGGGCGCGCTGGCGATGGGCGTGACCGCGCTGATCGGGACGCTGACCGGCACGGTTATCTAATAAGGCGGGGCGACCTTCGCCCGCTGGTTCCGCGCGGCCTGGGTCCACCAGGCGAGATCGTCGGCGAAGCGTGGAAAGCTGCGGGACAGCGCGGCCCCGCCCTCGCCGGTCGGCTGTCCCTGCGCATCCAGCGTCTGGCCGATGCCGCCGACGGTCAGCGTGCTGGACACCACGACCATGCCCATTTCGCTCAGCGTCCCGTGCCAGGCGACGCTGGCATGCGCGCCCGCCAGCCGTCCGGCCGAATAGCTGGCGATGGCGGCGGGGCGCCAATACCATTCCTCCAGAAAGTGATCGGTCAGGTTCTTCAGCCCCGGCTGCTGCCCCCAATTATATTCGCCGGTGACGAAGACAAAGGCATCGGCGGCGCGGATCTTGGCGGCGAGCTGCTCCATCGCCTCGGGCGCTTCGCCGGCGGGATATTCCTTGTACATCCGGTCCAGCATGGGCAGCCCGACCGCCTTGGCATCGATCAGCTCGGGCTTCGCACCCCGTTCGCGGAACGACCGGACCAGATAATCGGCCAGCCTGATGCCCTGCCGGTCGGAACGGTAGGAGCCGTAGAAGATCAGGATATGGTCGGCCATCCAATGTCTCCCCAAAAGCTGGCCCCTGCACAACGCGAGGGGCGCGGTGGCGATCCCGCCCGCCTCATCCCTTGGCGGTCGGCATGCACGGCGCGGGATCGGCGACCCAGTCATGGTCATAGCTGGCGGGCACCGTCTCGCCCTGTCCGACGCCGGGCTTTGTCCCCTTCGGCGCATAAAAGATCCAGGCCATGCTGTTGTCGAACGCGTCGATCCGGCCATTGTCGCGCGCCGCCATGGCGGCATCGATCTCGGGCTGTTCGACGCGCGAACCCCGGACCATGCGGATGGTGCCGTCGCGCATCTCCCAGGCGCGCCGGTAATGGCGGCCGAACATCATCGTGTCGAAACCGGGCTTGGACGACCATTGCTTCGCCTCGGTGCCCATGGGCAGGCGGACCGTGGTGACGTGGCAGCTATATTCGGGCTTCGAATAGAAGGGCACGTCCGCCCGCTGATCGGCACTGCGCAGACGACGATCGGGCGGGCTGAAGCCGCCGCCGGGCAGCGCGAAGGAGCGGCCGCCATCATCATCCTTGTCCCAGTCGATCGTGCCGGTGCCCGTGATCGTCAGGATACCGGCCTGTGCCGCCTGGTCGTAACGCCACTGCACGCTGTCGATCGCCTGCCAGAAATCGCCGGTCAGCTGCTGGCGAAAGGCGTCGAGCATCTGGCCCGGCGTCACGGCCGAGAACTGCGCCTGCTGCTGAAGCCCCGCGACGCCGCGCGTGATGGTGGTGGAGGTGATTCTGGCGGGCTTGTCGAACCCGGCCCGCGTGTCGATGTCGTACAGCGTCGTTTCGTCGGGCACGCTGGCCAGCGGCCGGTTCAGCTTTTCCAGCGACTCGCCGCGCGTGGTCAGCGGCAGGACCCATTGCACCGGAAAGACCGGCCGCGCGGCGGGCGGCACGACGGCGGGCATCGTTCCGTCCAGCCAATAGGTTGCGCCATCGATATGCGCACGGACCAGCACATGGTCGAAAAGCTGCGGCCCCGACAGACGCTGGTCGAAGCCGTCATCGGCGGCGTTGGAATTGATGAGCACCGCCTCCGCCTCGATCCCCAGTTCGCGGAGCAGGGCGAGCAGCAGTGCGGTCTTGCCCTTGCAGTCGCCATAGCGACGCTGCCACGTTTCGTCGGCCGAGGCGGGGGTCAGGTTGCCGCCGTTCAGCCCGACATAGATGTAGCGGACATCCTGCTGGACGAGCTTCAGCGCGGCGGCCGCCCGGTCGAGCGGCTTGGGGCTCGCCGCGGCGATCCGCGCCGCTTCCTGGCGCAGCGGCGAGTTGGGCGCGAGCGTCGCCGCCTGGGTATAGAGCGGGGCGAAATGGCGGGACACGGAGGGCCAGTCGCCGAAATCGCTATATTCGACGATGCGCTGCCACTGATAGCGCGGCGGCGCATCCTTGGGCGGGGTCAGTGTCGCGGGATTGTCGAAGTGGAAGTCGACGCCTTGATCCTGCATCTTCAGCGCGGGGGTCATGTCCGGGCTGATCTTCAACTGCGGCCTGTGCCCCGCATCCCAGTTCAGTCCCAGATGATAGCGGCCGGGCGCCGGGCTGGCGGCCAGCACCAGCAGGCCCGACGCCTTGCCGCCCATGGTCGGATCCCTGGCAAAGGTCGTCCATTCGACCTCCAGCTCGTCGCCGACGCGCAGGTCGGGCACGCGCAGCACGGCGGTCAGCGTGCCGTCCAGCATCGCCTCCTCCAGCTTGTCCTCGCGGCGCAGCACCTCGAACGCGGCCGCCTTCATCGCATCGATCGTCTGGCCGTCGCGGATGACATGGATGGCGTGGACGATCGGCGGTCCCGCCGCCGGGTCCCAGGCGATGGCGATATTGCCGATCTGCAGCGCGTTGGATTGCAGGATCTTGATGCGATAGCCCATATATTGGGCCTGTCCCTGGTCGGTGATGTGCGCCACGACATCCTGTCGGCGCATGAAGATCGGGCCGCCGACATCGCCGGGCACGGCCAGCGGTTCGGACCGCGTGACCCAGGCGGGGACCGGCCCCGTTTGCGGGCCGCGCGGGGCCGCCACGGGCCGCCCCGCCTGTCTGGCCTCTTGCTTCCCCGCATTCCGGGCCTCGACGCCGCCCGCCGCCAGCATCGACACCAGCACCCATGCCGGGGCGATCGCCCTCACGCCACGCAACCTCATAGTTCCCCCATCCTCCCCGGAAGGCCGCCATAGTGGCCAAAAGCGCGGCGGACGCAAGGCGCGCCATGCGCTTGCTCCTGTCCCGGCGTTGGTGCATCGCCGGGGACCCACGGCTGAGTTTGGCCCATGATCCTGGGGGAGCGTCCATGCCCGTCACCGACATTGCCACCCGCGTCTATAACCACGGCTGGCGGCTCGACCCGGTCGTGCGCAGCCTGCTGGATACCGATTTCTACAAGCTGCTGATGCTGCAGATGATCCGGCGGCTCCACCCGGAGGTCACGGCGACCTTCTCGCTCATCAACCGCAGCAAGCATGTCCGGCTGGCCGAAGTGATCGACGAAGCGGAACTGCGCGAACAGCTCGACCATGCGCGCTCGCTTCGCTTCGGCAAGAAGGAGCTGATCTGGCTGGCGGGCAACAGCTTCTATGGCAAGCAACGCATGTTCTCGCCCGAGTTCCTCGACTGGCTCGCCCGCTTCCAACTGCCGGACTATGAGCTGCGCACCGTCGACGGGCAGTTCGAGCTGCATTTCGATGGCCCCTGGGCCGAGACGACGATGTGGGAAATCCCCGCTTTGGCCATCGTCAACGAACTGCGCTCGCGGGCGGCCCTGAAGGGCAAGGGGCGGTTCGAGCTCGACATCCTCTATGCCCGTGCCAAGGCCAAGCTGTGGGACAAGGTCGAACGCCTACGCGCCCTGCCCGACCTGGTTCTCTCTGACTTCGGCACGCGGCGGCGGCATGGCTTTCTGTGGCAGCGCTGGTGCGTCGAGGCGCTGAAGGAAGGGCTGGGAGACCGGTTCATCGGCTCGTCCAACGTGCTGTTGGCGATGGACAATGACCTGGAGGCGATCGGCACCAACGCGCATGAGCTGCCGATGGTGATGGCCGCGCTCGCCCCCGACGATGCGGGCGTGGCGGCGGCGCCCTACCGGGTGCTGGAGGAGTGGCAGGCGCTGTATGACGGCAACCTGCTGATCGCGCTGCCGGACGCATTCGGGACCACGGCCTTCTTGCGCAACGCGCCCGACTGGCTCGCCGACTGGACGGGCTTTCGCCCCGACTCGATGCCGCCGATCGAGGGGGGCGAGCAGATCATCGACTGGTGGCAGACGCATGGCCGCGACCCGCGCCGCAAGCTGCTGATCTTTTCGGACGGGATGGACGTCGACAGCATCGAGGCGACCTATCGCCATTTCCATGGCCGGGTGCGGATGAGCTTCGGCTGGGGCACCAACCTGACCAACGACTTCCGCGACTGCGATCCGGCGGGCGCGGCCGGGCTGGAGCCGATCTCGCTGGTGGCCAAGGTCATCAGCGCGGACGGGCATCCGGCGGTCAAGCTGTCCGACAACCCCGCCAAGGCGACCGGCGATCCGGCCGAGATCGAACGCTATCTGCGCATCTTCGGGCAGGACGGGCGCCACGCCAAGGCGGTCCGGGTGTGACGGAGTAGCCGGGGCTGGCAGGGGCGGTCCGAACCCTGGATCGGCACGCCGGGATGGACGGACATCCGTAATGCCTCCTGCCCCTCACCCAGTGCCGCTGGGAGCGGCATTAACGAAGGTCGCCTCAAGGCAAGCCCCTCCCCTTCAGGGGAGGGGTTGGGGTGGGGCATCGGCACAGGCAGGGCGCCTGCGGAAGCGCCCCACCCCCTGCCCCTCCCCTGAAGGGGAGGGGTGGATCAGCTTGATCTCATCCCACTCTATGCCCTTGATTTTATAAAGGGCATATCTGCGCGACCCTTTGTGAGGGACGACGGAATAAGGAATCGGGGCGGTCGATACGCCACCACTTCGGCATGGTGGGCGCGGTGACGCTCGTCTCATGAGGCTTGCGAAAGCCCGCCTCGCATTCCGGACAACAAAAAAGGAGGCCGGCTTTCGCCGACCTCCCTCTTTTCGCAATCAACCTGGGTTGAGCGTGGCTTACTGGCCAGCGCCCGGACCGTAGGTGATCTCGACGCGACGGTTCTGGACCTCGCGGACGCCGTCGGCGGTCTGAACGCGCAGCTTGTCGCGCTGTTCGCCGAAGGCTTCCGTGGCGATCGAGCCATCGGGGATCGAGTGCGAGGTCATGTACGCCTTCACCGCGTCGGCACGACGCTGCGACAGACCCATGTTGTACTTCGGCGTACCCGACGTGTCGGTGAAGCCTGCAACCATCACGCGGGCATTGCCGCAGCTCTGGTACTGGGTGATCGCGTTGTCGAGGATCGACGCTGCTTCCGGGGTGATGTCCGACTTGTTCCACTCGAAGAACACGATGAACGGACCCGGCGAGCACGGCACGG
>NZ_MQUI01000073.1:0-11326 GCF_001970915.1 Sphingomonas sp. Sph1(2015) | reverse complement strand
CCCACCCACTGAGAGGATGCCTTCATGCATCGTGGAGCCTTGCTCGCGACCGGCAGGGGCGCGCAAAGGCCGATCGCGAGCAAGGCTCCACGATGCATGAAGGCATCCTCTCAGTGGGTGGGCGAGCGGCTGCTTGGCCACTGCCTCGGATAGGAAAAAGGGGGCCGCCGCACTCCTTCAGGCGTGCGGCGGTTCAGGGGATCAGTCGGCGCTGCGCCGCATCCGCGACCCGATCAACAGGGCGAGCAGCGACAGCAGCGCGGCGGCGGCACACCACGCACCGGGGATCGCCTTGTCGCCGGTCGCGCCGATCAGCGCGGTGCTGATCGCGGGGGTAAAGCCGCCGAAGATCGCGGTGGCCAGGCTATAGGCCAGGCTGAAGCCGACGGTGCGGACATGCGCCGGGATCGCCTCGGTCAGGTACACGATGAACGCGCCGTTGTAGGTGGCATAGATGGCGGCGAGCAGCAGCTCGACGGTCAGCAGCCGCCCGAAGCTGGGCGCAGCGACCAGCCAGCTCATCAGTGGATAGGCGAGCAGCGCGCCGAGCAGCGTGGCCGTGATCAGCAGCGGCCGACGCCCGATCCGGTCCGACAAGGCGCCCATGACCGGAAGCAGCACGAAGTTGGTCACGCCGACGCAGGCCGTCACGAACAGCGCGGCGCCCGGGGTCAGCGACAGCACCTTGTTGCCGAAGGTCGGGGTGTAGGCGGTGATCATGTAGAAGAAGACGGTCGTCATCACCGCCATCAGCGCGCCCTGAAGCACGACGCCCCAGTTGCCGCCGATGGTCCGCATGATCTGCGACAGCCGAGGATGCTCCTTGCGCTTCAGGAAGACTTCGGTTTCCTCCATGTGGCGGCGGATAATGAACAGGAACGGGATCATCACGCAGCCGATGATGAAGGGAATGCGCCAGCCCCAGGCCTGCATCGTCTCGGGCGACAGGCTGGTCGACACGATCAGGCCGATCAGCGCGGCGAACACGACCGCCGCCTGCTGGCTGGCCGACTGCCAGGAACAGAAGAAGCCTTTCCGGTTCGGCGGCGCGATCTCGTTCAGATAGACCGACACGCCACCAACCTCGACGCCTGCTGACAGGCCCTGAACCAGACGGCCGAGCAGGATGATGATGGGAGCCGCGACGCCGATCTGCGCATAGGTGGGGGTGATCGCGATGGCGAGCGTGCCCAGCGCCATCAGGCCCAATGTCAAGAGCAGGCCCTGCCGCCGCCCATGCTTGTCGATATAGGCACCCAGCACCAGCGCGCCGACCGGGCGCATCAGGAAGCCCGCGCCGAAGGTCATCAGGGTCAGCATCAGCGAGGCGAACTCGCTGCCGGTCGGAAAGAACGCCTTTGAGATGTAGGTGGCGTAATAGCCGAACACCATGAAGTCGAACATCTCCAGGAAGTTGCCGCTGGCAACGATGAAGATCGACTTGAACGCCGACTTGCGACGCTCGGCGGAGACCGGGGGTGGGGTGTCGGCGGTGGTGAAGGGGATGGTGGAGGTGGTCATGGCTTGGCCTTTTGCGAGGCGGGTTCCAATCCGCTGTCGCGGATGATCGGATAGGCTTTGGGCGAGGACAGATAGGCGATCAGCGCGCGGGCCTCGGCCTGACGCGGCGACCAGGCGACGACGCCTGCCGAGAAGGGCGTCACCTTCTGCAATGATTCCGGGATCAGGCCGACGATGCGGATGCCTTTGACCGTCTTCAACTCGCTGAGCTGCTGGAAACCGATTTCGGCCTGGCCAGTGGCGACGATCTGACCCACCGGGGTGGCGGGGATCATCCGGCCCTTTGGGCGCACCTGATCGGTGACGCCCAGCCGGTCGAGCATCGTCGACTGGATATAGACGCCAGAGGCGCTGTCCGACCACGCGACCGACTTGGCGTTGACCAGCGTCGATCGGAGCGCGTCGGGGGTGGAGATGTCGGGGGCGCGGGCGCCCGCCTTCACCGCCATGGCGATCTTGGACAGGCCGAGGTCGACTTCGGTGCCCTTCGTGACCAGACCCTGATCGGCCAGCTTGTCTAGGCCGCTGCGAGCGAGGATCACGACATCGGCATCCTCATGCCGGGCGAGCCGGTTTGGGATCGCCTGCGGCGTGTCGCCCATCGAGGGGCCGTGCTCGGCAACGATATGGATGCCGGTGTCGCGTTCATACTTGGCGGCCAGCGCGTGGAAGGCGGCGGTGAAGCCCCCCGACGTGACGACGTGCAGCTCGCGAACCCTTGTTGGCTTCGTATCGCGGGCAAGGGCGGGCGCGCTGACGGCGTTCAACCCCAGCAGCAATGCCAGCCCCAGCGCGGCGCGGCGCGGCATCACGGTTCGGAACCTTGGAGATCGGGCTTCCATCATACCTCTCTTTTGGCCGTCCCGCTCGCTCGCGGGTTCTTGTTGTGACAGTTTCTGTCGTGGCAGGGGCTTGAGCCATCGTGCCGGACGCGGCACTAAGCCTCGCACAAGGCCTTTCGATCAAATGCAATGATTGGGGCACTTGATGCGTTTTATGCATATATCGGGAGCGGATGGGGTCTTGCGCGTCTTGCGGCACCTTTATGTCCAGATGCTGATCGGCATTGTCACCGGGACGCTGATCGGCATGCTGGCCCCGGCGTTCGGGCGCGAACTGGGGCCGTTGGGCATTGCTTTCGTCAAGGCGATGCGGATGATGGTGCCGCCGGTCCTGTTCTGCACCATCGTCGAGGGGATCGTCCGCCACGGCGCCGCGCGTGACACGGGCGCCACGGTGCTGCGCAGCCTGATCGTGTTTCTGGGCATCACCGTCGCTGCGCTCGCCATCGGGCTGGGCGTTGCGGTGCTGATGCAGCCGGGGCGCGGCCTGCCGCTGCTGCCCTATGGCACGGCGATGGCCGAGGTGGAGCGGCAGCTGGCCGGGCGGCACATCGCCGGGCCGGGCGATTTCCTCGTGCGGATCGTGCCCGACACGCTGTTCTCGGCCTTTACCGCGGGCGAGGTCCTGCCCGTACTGTTCGTCGCCGGGCTGGTCGGTTTCGGCCTGCTGCGCATTGGCGAGGCGGGCGCGCCGATCATGCGGGGGATCGAGGCGCTGACCCGGCTGCAATTCGCGATCTTCGGCTTCCTGGTCCGCGCCGCGCCCGTGGGGGCGTTCGGGGCGATCGCCTATACGGTCGGCACCTATGGCCTCGGCTTTCTCGGCTCGCTGGGGCTGTTGTTCGCGACGCTGGCGCTGGCATCCGGGCTTTTGATCGCCGTGCTGGTCGTGCTGGTGTGGATGACCACCGGGCTTGGCGGCGGCACTCTGCTGCGCGTGTTCCGCGACGAGATCCTGATCGTACTGGGCACCTCCTCGAGCGAGGTGGTGTTGCCGCGCCTGATCCTGAAGCTGGAGGCTCTGGGCGTTCCGCGCAGCGTGGTGGGGCTGACCGTGCCTCTGGGCTATTCGCTCAACCTGGCGGGGACGGCCGTGTATTTGATCGTCGCGACGTCGTTCCTGAGCGAAGCGCTGGGCATGGCCCTGACGCCGGAGCGGGTCGCGGTCTATCTCGGCGTGATGCTCGTCACGTCCAAGGCGGCGGCGGGCGTGACGGGCAGCGGGTTCTCGGCGCTGTTGCTGACGTTGTCACTGCTGCCCGATATTCCGGTCGGGGCAGCGGCGATGCTGATCGCGGTCGATCGTTTCCTGTCGGAAATCCGTGCGCTGACCAGCGGCGCCGCCAATGTCTCGGCCTCGTTACTCGTCGCGCGCTGGGGCGGGACGCGGTTCGGCGGCCCAGGCCTCGGTGAGCAGCCCCATCAGCCGTGACGCGGCCGGGGACAGGGTGGCGGAGTTGCGGCGCAGCACGCCGATGGTGCGCGTGACCTCCGCGCCGCGCAGCGAGCGCCATACCAGATCGCGCGCATCCGGCCCCTCGCACGCCAGCCGCGGCAGCACCGACGGTCCCAGCCCCGCCTGCACGAGCGCCAGCGCCGAGGTCAGCCGCGTCACTTCGTAGAACCAGCGCAGTTCGATGCCCGCGCGCGCCAGCCCGGCGTCGAGCGCGGTCCGGTTGCCGCTGCCCGGATGCACCGTCACCAACCGCAGGCCCGCCAGATCGCTCCAGGCCGGATCGGCGAGATCGGCCAGCGGATCGTCCTTCCGACAGACCAGGCCGTAAGGATCGTCGGTCAGCGGCTCATAGACCATGTCGCCGTCCGACGAGACGGGCAGGGTGATGGCGAATTCGGCCTGTCCCGTCCGCACCGCCTCGGCACACTCGGTCGCCGACAGATCGAGCACGCGCACCCGGACGTTGCGATAGTCGCGACCCAGCGCATCCAGAACGTCCGGCAGGAAGCGCACCGTGGCGCTGGGGATGCTGGCGATGGTCAGCCGCCCTGCCTGCCGTTCGCCCGAGGCCATCATGCCGAGCAGGGACTCGTCCAGCTCTTCCAGCAGGCGGCGGAGCAGCGGCAATATCTCCTTGCCCGCCGGGGTCATCCGCACCGTCCGCGTCGTCCGCTCCAGAAGGGGCGTGCCGACCGTCGCCTCCAGCTTCTGGACCCGGCGGCTGATCGCGGGTTGTGACAGGTTCAATTGCTCGGCGGCGCGCAGGAAGCTCTTGCCGTCGGCGATCGCGACAAACACCCGTAAGTCCAGCAGTTCGAAATTCATGGCCATAAGCGACGGTAACAGCCGCGACATGCCCTAGACCAGCCGCCGCCTGTCGCGCGGACCACCAACTCGCCGCAAAGCCCGCATATTTCTGCGCGACGCGGCCCCACTTTTTGGTTAGCGTCGCTGTCGCTGATTCCGTCTTTGATCGAGTAAGCTGTATGCGTTTTACCCCGCTTTCCCGTCTCATCCTGATGGGCATTGCGACCTGCTGCGCCATTCCCGCTCCGGCTTCTGCGCGGTCGCTGGAGCTTGTCGAGCTGCAGCGCGACATGAACGCGCTGCTCTCCGGCCGGTCCGGTGAATATGGGATCGCGGCGATCGACCTCGATGACGGTTCGACCGCGATCGTCAATGGCGAAATTCCCTTTCCGATGGCGAGCACGGTGAAGCTGGCCATTGCGGGGGCCTATCTGGCGGAGGTGGATCAGGGACGACGCAGCCTGAACGACATGGTCAACGGCCGCACCGCCGCCAAGGCAATGGAGGCGATGATCGTGCGCAGCGACAATCTGGCCGCCGACCAGATGTTCGCCACGCTCGGCGGCCCTGCCAAGGTCCAGCAATGGGTGTTGTCGCACAACATCAGCGGGATGCGGGTCGACCGCACCATCGCCCAGCTGCTCCGCGAGCGCGGGCATCTGGCGGATATCAAGGATGTCGCCACGCCGGTCGCCATGGTCCAGCTGCTGCGGATCCTTGACAGCGGGACGGCACTCTCCAGCCAGAGCCGCGCCTATCTGCTGGGTCTGATGCGCCAGTGCCGGACGGGCACTCGCCGCATTCGCGGACTGCTCCCGGCCGGGACGCTGGTGGAGGACAAGACGGGCACGCTCGACGGCATCACCAACGATGTCGGGTTCATCACCATGCCCGACGGCCGCCGCGTCGCGATCGCCGTCTTCGCGCGGGGAGGGCGGGATCGCCAGCCCGTCATCGCGGAAGTCTCCCGCATGATCTACGACCGGTTCGCCGACAGTGTCCGCAACGCGGTCGCCGCCTTCATGCGGTTGCGATGATCGGCTCCGTCATGTTTGGCGAGCAGGGACAGTTGGATAGCGGGCTTGTCGGGGTGCGGGCATGAAGAGTCCGTGCATCAGCATATGCCGTTTCGACGGCCGCACCGGTTGGTGCGTGGCCTGCGCCCGGACCCTGCCGGAATGCCGGGAGTGGAAAAAGGCCCCGCGCCCCCGGCTCCTGGCGATCAGCAAGGCGCTTCCTGCACGGCTGGCCAAACTGGACGCGCGCGGCATCCGCGTGGTCGAGGATGCCTGACTATCCTGACATAAATGCTAGATACTTCAGCGCCTTGTGTCATTTACCTGAGATAATTTTCCATCAAGGATCGCCGATGCGTCTTCCCCTCGCTCTTCTTCTCGCTTCGGCCATTGCGTTTCCAGCGCAGGCGGCGGTGCATCGTTATCTCGGCCTCACGATGGCGCCGTCAGGGAACGAGGTCGCCTCGATCGAGCTGGGCGAGAACAACCATTCCGGCATCGTCGTGCGTTCGGCACGCGATGGCCGCGTGGTGCGGCGGATCGATCCTTGCGTGACCTGTAGCTATTCGGGGCTGACCTATGCGCCGCAGGGCGATGGCCTGGCTTTTCTGGCGCGGGACGGCGGCGTCGCCAAGCTGATGCTCGCGCATGGTGACGCGGTACGGCCTGTCGCGACGGTCGAAGGCCTTGCGTCGACCCCGCGCTTCTCGCCCGATGGCAAGCGGGTGGCGATGCTCATCACGCTGGGGGCGACGAAGGATGTCGGTGCGACCCAGGCGGGTGCGCGGCTGGTCGGGGAGATCGGTGTCGCCAATGACGAACAGCGCCTCGCCATCGTGGTGATAGGGGAGGGGGCACCAGCCAAAGCCGTGCCGTTGTCGCCGCGAGGGCGCTATATCTACGAATATGACTGGACGCCCGATGGCTCGTCGCTGGTCGTAACCTCGGCGCTGGGCAATGGCGATGCGAACTGGTGGGTGGCGACGCTCGACCGGGTGGATGCGAAGACCGGCGCGGTGACGTCGATCGCCAATCCTGCCACCCAGCTGAACATGCCGCGCGTGTCGCCGGATGGAAAGACCGTCGCCTATATCGGCGGCCTGATGAGCGATTTCGGCTCGATCGGCGGTGATGTCTGGACCGTGCCACTGTCGGGCGGCACGCCGGTCAACCAGACCAAGGGTCAGCCGATGACCTTCACCGCGCTGACCTGGACGAAGGGCGGGTTGCGCGCGGCGATGCTGCGCAACGAACAGATGGGGGCGGTGGCCCTTGCGCCGGGCCAGGCCCCGCGTCCGCTCTTCGCCCGGCCCGTGGGCCTGTCGGCCGGAGACGGCAGGATCGCCTGGAATGCCAAGGGCGATATGGCGGCCAGCGTCGTCGAGGACTTCACTCATGCACCGGCCGTCTATGCAGGGCCTGCGACGGATCTGCGCCAGATAACCCACGACAATGATGCCCAACAGCCCGCCGTTCAGGCGCGCAGCGTCACCTGGACGAACGAGGGCTTCACGGTGCAGGGCTGGCTGTTGGCGCCGCTGACAGCTAAGCCCGATGCCAGGGCGCCGATGATCGTACAGGTCCATGGCGGCCCCAGCGCCGCCAGCACGCCGCGCTTCATCGAAAAGGGATTGGGCAGCACCTTCGAGGATGCGGGCTATTACCGCTTCCTACCGAACCCGCGCGGTTCCTATGGCCAGGGCGAGGCCTTTACCGCTGCGAACAAGCGCGACTTTGGCGGCGGCGACCTGCGCGACATTCTGGCCGGGATCGATGCGGTCGAGAAGATCGCGCCGATCGACGACGCCCGGCTGGGCCTCACCGGCTGTTCCTATGGCGGGTTCATGGCGATGTGGGCCAACACCCGGACCAACCGCTTCAAGGCGATCGTGGCGGGGGCGGGCCTGTCCGACTGGATCAGCTATTATGGGACCAACGGCATCAACACCTGGATGATCCCGTTCTTCGGCAAGTCGGTCTATGACGACTATCAGGCCTATGAGGATGTCTCGGCGGTCTATCACGTCAAGACCGCACATACCCCGACCTTCATCTATGTTGGCGAACGCGATATCGAGGTGCCGCCCACCCAGTCGGTGGAATGGTGGAGTGCGTTGAAGAGTCAGAACGTGCCGACCAGCCTCGTCATCTATCCCGATGCCGGGCATTGTGTTCCCACCCAGGCCCCCGATGTGATGAAGAGACAACTGGCATGGTTCGTCAAGTATTTGGGTCAGTCACCCGCTAACTAATGTATTATAAGGCCGAAACTGTCACTTGCGGGGCAGTTTCGGCGAGGGGCAAGATTGGCGTCCGGGCTATTCTCGGCAGGCAGCATGGTGCTGCATGTCGAGAGTATCACCGATGACCGCTTATGACCCCAAAATGGCGAATGGCTTCCGTGAAGGCCGCGCCTCGCTCACGTCGGATGCCGTTCGCGCGCTCAGCTTCGAGCAACTCGAAACACAGTATGACGGCACCGCCCATACGCTCTGGACCGCGATGCGCCCGCGTGCCCGGCCAAGTTTCAACCCCGACCTGCTGAGCGATTTCGAGCGCTGGCAGGATGGGATCGTGCAAGCGGTCGACAGCGACGCGCTGCCGATCCGCTATCTGGTGCTTGGCTCGCGCTTTCCCGGCGTGTTCTCGCTCGGCGGCGATCTCGACCTGTTTGCGCAGGCGATCCGCGACCGCAATCATGACGCTCTGGCCCATTACGGCCATCGCTGCGTCCGTATCCTCTATCGCAACATGCGCGGACTGGAGCGGCCGATCATCACCATCGGCCTGGTCGAGGGGGATGCGCTGGGCGGCGGGTTCGAGGCGCTTCTGTCCTTCCATGTCGTCATCGCCGAACGCGGCACCAGTTTCGGCCTGCCCGAGACGATGTTTGGCCTGTTCCCCGGCATGGGGGCGCATTGCTTCCTGTCGCGACGGCTGGGCGCGGCGCGGGCCGAGCGGATGATCCTGAGCGGCCGGACCTATAGTGCCGAGGAGCTTTACGAGATGGGCCTGGTCCATGGCCTCGCCGAGCGGGGCGAGGGACGGCACATGGTCGCCGACTATATCCGCCAGAATGAGCGGCGGCACAGCGCCCACTGCGCCATCTATGAGGCGTCGCGGGCGGTCAATCCGTTGCCGCTGGAGGAACTGGAGGCCGTGGTCGACCTCTGGGCGGATGCCGCGTTGCGGCTGACGGAAGGGGACCTGAAGCGGATGGAACGGCTGGTCGCCGTACAGAGTCGTTTGCGGGACAAGGCTGTAGCCTGATCAACCGGCCCCGGGCAGGCGAGCCGCTTGCCCGGGGCTCCGGTTGCCGAGGGCGGCCTCGGCGAACAAAGCGGCCACCTCTGCGGCGGGCATCGGCTTGGCCAGCAGATAGCCCTGCACCGCATCGCACCGCGTTCGGCGCAGCTGGTCGAGCTGGGCGGGCGTCTCCACCCCCTCGGCCACCGTCCGCATCCCGAGCTTGGCCGCAAGCTCGACAATGGTCTGCACGATCGCGATCGAGGCGGGGTTATGCTCCAGGTCCATGACGAAGGACCGGTCGATCTTCAGCGTCTGGAACGGAAACTGGGTCAGATAGCTGAGCGAGGAATAGCCGGTTCCGAAATCGTCCAGGGTCGTGCACACCTCGATCTGGTTCAGCGCGGTCAGCGCGGCGACCGACCGTTCGACATCATCGAGCAGCACCGTCTCCGTCACCTCCAGCGTCAGCCGTTGCGCGGGTAGCCCGCTGGCCTTCAGGGCACCCTCGACCATGACGGTCAAATCCGCGGTGCGCAGTTGCACGGGCGAAAGGTTGACCGCGACCATCGCGCCCGACGGCCAGCCGGCGGCGGCCTGACAGGCCTGCTGCAACACCCAGGCGCCGATCGGCACGATCAGGCCGTTTTCCTCAGCGATGGGGATGAACTCGGCGGGGGATACGGGGCCGAATTGCGGACTGTTCCACCGCAGCAGCGCCTCGCACGACGCGATGCTGTTCTCCGCCAGTCGGAAGATGGGCTGGAACAGCAGGTGGAACTCGCCCCGTTCCAGCGCGCCATTCATCGCGGCGGCGAGCTGGCGGCGGCGCTCGATCTTTTCGTCCATGACCGGCTCGTAGAACAGCATCTGGCCCCGGCCGCCCTCCTTCGCGCGATAGAGGGCGAGGTCGGCATTCTTCAACAGCGTGTCGGCATCCCGTCCGTCGTCGGGCGCGATGGCGACGCCGATCGAGGTCGTGGTGTGCAATATATGGCCGCTGAACGGCACGGGCTGTTGCACCAGATGGAGAATGGTCGCCCCGATCTGTTCGACGACTTCATCCTGCGAGAGGTGGCACAGGACGGCAAACTCGTCGCCTCCCAGTCGGGCCACGATGCCTTTTCCGCCGAACTGCGCACTCAACCGCTGCGCGATGGCGACGAGCAACGCATTGCCCGCCAGATGGCCGAAGGAGTCGTTCACCTCCTTGAAGCGATCGAGATCGAGCCAGAGCAGTGCCAACGTGTCGCCGGATTGCGCCAGACCTTGCAGGCGCTGCTCGAATTGCTCGTGAAAGGCCGTGCGGTTCGACACGCCGGTCAGGTCGTCGCGCCGGGCCATGCGTGCATGATGTTCGGCCAAAGCGGCCTTCTCTTCCGAGGCGATGGTGGCCCGCAGGATCGCGGCATAGGTCTGCTGGGTAATGTCCATCATCGCGATGACGAAGAACAGGATCACCGCCGCCATCAGCGCCTTTAATGGGCTGAGCGGGATGAGCAGGCCGATCGCCAGTGGCAGAGAGGCGCAGCAGAGCTGGGACAGGGCGATAAAAGGCCGCCCGGCATTGCGCCCTGCAATCCCCGCCGCATAGCCGATGGCAGTCGTGACGGAGAGGAGATGCAATACGCCATTGTTGGTGCGCGTCAGCGTCAGCAGCCCGAACAGGCCCAGCAAGGTCGCATAGCTCAGCGCACCGAGGCGGTAGCCGCGTTCCTGCTCGGGCACCGAGGCCGCGCGGCTCCACAATGCGTCACCGATGCGGATCAGGCCTACCAGGCCCAGCGCGACGGCGCAGAGGATCAGCCATTCGTCGCGGCTGCAATAGGCGACGACGCCTGCGATGGCGCTACTGGTCAGTGCGCCGATGACCAGCGAGCGAGGCGATGCATAGAGGGACTCGACCAGCACGGCCCGAACCCGCGCGGAGATCTGGCTGTCGGCCTGCCGCAATCGCTTAACCCGGGTGATTAGGCGTTTCATATCAATCTCCTGCGCGATGACTAGCCCATCCGCCCAGGGTGTCGATAGAACTATGCTAGGTTCGTGATACGAGTGTGTATTGCTGAAAGCCGTAGCGTCAGCGTGAAGGGCAGGACGTGCAGGCTGGGTAAGGAGGCTGGGGCGGCTATGTTTCATCTGCGCGCAAGAAAAACGACATTGATGTGAAAAATGTTGTTGACCGCCAAAGTGGGTCCGCCTAGAGGGGTTTCACCGCAGCGGTGGTCGCAACGACTGACCGGTGCAGCTACGACAGATCGGCGCACTTGAGGCCCTGGAAACGGGGTGAAGGAGTGTTGCCGGTATTTGCTGTCGGCTCTTTGACATTGTAGGTTAGATGAAGGGACATGCGGGCGGCGGCTTGGCGGTTGTCCTGGGCATTCAAGGTGCTCGGGGATCGTTAACAAGCTTTAAGCCGGTTCGTATGTCTCGTTACA
>NZ_MQUI01000072.1:0-12103 GCF_001970915.1 Sphingomonas sp. Sph1(2015) | reverse complement strand
CCCATAACCCCGTCGCCAGGTGTCCATTTCGAGAAAGCGCAATCGGGAACAGGTTTTGGGAAATGGTGCCGCCCGAGAGGTGAAGTGCCCTCCCTCACCTTCTGTGATCCTGGCTGGGGTTCCCAATTGAGAATGCCGACCAGCGTCAAAGAGCCTTTTCATTATCAGTCGAACCACATACGAGTCAGGCGGTTATGGTAAGATGACCACTTTGGTCGATCCCTACCGTCCAAGACGGACGGGTCGAGGTTCTTTGGAGCGGGCACCACCCGCACGCTGCACCAGCAGATACGGCTTGCGGCAAACGCTCATCCAGGAACGGATGAGTCAGACCGAACCCGGACTACATTGCAGCTTCTAGCCAAGGCTACCTGCGCCGCCGCGAGCCTTGCGATCGGGACGCGGTAGGGGCTGGCCGAGACGTAATCGAGCCCGACCTTCTCGCAGAAGGCAATCGACGCCGGATCGCCGCCATGCTCGCCGCAGATGCCGAGCTTGATGTCGGGGCGGGTCTTGCGGCCGCGCTCGGCGGCGAGTTCGACCAGTTCGCCCACCCCCTCGACGTCGAGGCTGACGAACGGGTCGCGGGCATAGATGCCCTGTTCGACATAAGCACCGAGGAAGCGGCTGGCGTCGTCGCGGCTGACGCCCAAGGTCGTCTGGGTCAGGTCGTTGGTGCCGAACGAGAAGAATTCACCGGCTTCCGCGATCTCGCCGGCTTTCAGCGCGGCGCGCGGCAGTTCGATCATCGTGCCGACCAGATACTCGATGGTCCGCCCCTTGTCAGCGAACACGTCCTGCGCCGCCTTGTCGACCACCGCCTTCATCAGTTCCAGCTCGCGACGGGTGGCGACCAGTGGGATCATGACCTCGGGGATCGGGGCCTCGCCTGATTTCTCGGCGACGATCACCGCCGCCTCGAAGATCGCGCGCGCCTGCATCTCGTAGATTTCGGGATAGGTGACGCCCAGGCGACACCCGCGATGGCCGAGCATCGGGTTGAATTCGTGGAGCTCGCCCGCGCGGCGCTTCAGCTGATCGACGCCGATCCCGGCGGCCTCGGCCACTTCGGCGAATTCGGCTTCCTCGTGCGGCAGGAATTCGTGGAGCGGCGGGTCGAGCAGGCGGATGGTGCAGGGCAGCCCGACCATCACCTCGAAGATTTCGACGAAGTCGCTGCGCTGTTCGGGCAGCAGCTTGTCGAGCGCGGCGCGGCGGCCCGCCTCGTCCTCGGCAAGGATCATCTGGCGGACCGACGTAATGCGCGACTGTTCGAAGAACATGTGCTCGGTGCGGCACAGACCAATGCCCTCGGCGCCGAAGTCGCGCGCGGTGCGGCAGTCGAGCGGGGTTTCGGCATTGGCGCGCACCTTCAGGCGGCGCACCCCGTCGGCCCATTCCATCAGCGTGCCGAAGTCGCCCGCCAGTTCGGGCTGCACGGTCGCGACCGCGCCCGCCATCACCTCGCCGGTCGCACCGTCGATCGTGACGATATCGCCCTCGCGGATTTCGCGGCCGGCGACCTTCATCACCCCCGCCTTCGCATCGATCGAGATGCTGCCCGCGCCCGAGACGCAGGGACGGCCCATGCCGCGCGCGACGACGGCGGCGTGGCTGGTCATGCCGCCGCGCGCGGTCAGGATGCCGCGCGCCGCGTGCATGCCATGAATGTCTTCGGGCGAGGTTTCGGTGCGGATCAGGATCACCGCATCACCCGCGTTCGAGCGGCGCTCGGCGGTGTCGCTGTCGAACACCGCGATGCCGCTGGCGGCACCCGGCGAAGCGGGCAACCCCTTGGTCAGCACGTCGCGGGTCGCATTCGGGTCGAGCGTCGGGTGGAGCAGTTGGTCGAGCGCCTGCGGATCGACGCGGGCGATCGCTTCCTCGCGGGTGATGAGGCCCTCTTCAGCCATGTCGACCGCGATCTTCAATGCGGCCTTGGCGGTGCGCTTGCCCGAGCGGGTCTGGAGCATCCACAGCTTGCCCTGCTGCACCGTGAATTCGATGTCCTGCATGTCGCGGTAGTGCCGCTCGAGCCGGTCGAACACGGCGGCGAGTTCGGCATAGGCCTCGGGCATCGCCTCTTCCATCGACAGCGGCTTGGCCGATGCCGCCTCGCGCGCCGCCCTGGTCAGATATTGCGGGGTGCGGATGCCCGCGACCACGTCTTCCCCTTGAGCGTTGATGAGGAATTCGCCGTAATAGGCATTGTCGCCCTTCGACGGATCGCGGGTGAAGGCGACGCCGGTGGCCGAGGTGTCGCCCATGTTGCCGAACACCATCGC
Organism: Sphingomonas sp. Sph1(2015); assembly: GCF_001970915.1. Classification (NCBI taxonomy): domain Bacteria; kingdom Pseudomonadati; phylum Pseudomonadota; class Alphaproteobacteria; order Sphingomonadales; family Sphingomonadaceae; genus Sphingomonas; species Sphingomonas sp. Sph1(2015). Next base: position 9,818 of record NZ_MQUI01000072.1, on the reverse strand, counting down.
CTGCACGTTGACGGCGGTGCCCCAGTCGCCCGGAATGTCGTTCAGCCGGCGATAGACCTTTGCCCGGTCCGCCTGCCACGACCCGAACACCGCACCGATCGCGCCCCAGAGCTGGTCATGCACGTCCTGCGGGAACGGCTTGCCCCACAGTTCGACGACGATCTCCTTGTACTGGCCAACAAGCGCGCGCCAGTCGTCGGCGGTGAGGTCGGTGTCGAGATAATAGCCGCGATCTTCCTTGGCGATCTCCAGCGCTTCCTCGAACCGGCCGTGGTCGAGTTCGAGCACGACGTCCGAATACATCTGGATGAAGCGGCGATAGCTGTCCCACGCGAAGCGCGGATCGTCGGATACCTTGGCGAGCCCCTCGACCGTCGCGTCGTTGAGGCCGAGGTTCAGCACCGTGTCCATCATGCCCGGCATCGATACCCGCGCGCCCGAGCGGACCGAGACGAGCAGCGGGTCGGCCTCGTCCCCGAAGCGCTTGCCCGTGATCCCCTCGATATGCGCGATGCCGGTCGCGACCTCGTCGCGCAAGCTGTCGGGGAAGGTCTGGCCGTCCTCGTAATAGCGCGTACACATCGTCGTCGCGATGGTGAAGCCCGGCGGCACCGGCAGGCCGATCGACGCCATTTCGGCAAGGTTCGCGCCCTTGCCCCCCAAAAGCGTCTTGTCGCCCGATCCCCCGTCCGACACCCCGCCGCCGAAGCGATAGACATATTGCGTCATTGCTCGTTCCCCATGCTCTCCGCGCGGGTGGTCCCGCGTCGGGGTATCTGATTCAATCGGCGGTCGTATTTCGTTCGGCACACGAACCGTCGACCGGCCGGTTCAAAATCCTTGTTTCACCGTAAAGTGCAGCCGTTCGAGCATGCCGCTTGCGCCGTTCACAAGTTCGCGGTGCGACACGCGCAGCTCGACGCCGAGGTCGAGGCGTGGCAGCGGCGACACGAACAGGTTGACCGCGGTGTCCCACACCTGGCGCGTCGACAGCGGCGAGGCCGTGGCCGGGTTCCAGATCCGTTGGAACGACCCCATCCAGGTACTGCGCAGCGTGCCGATCCAGAAATGGCGGACCCCGGCAAAGCCTGCGAGCAACGGAACCGGCACGAGCCGATCGTTCACCGTGTCGTAGATCGCATCGGCCGCGACGTTGGCGCCGACATAGCGCCCCAGCCCGCGACCGCCGGTCATCATGAAACGGATATCGTCGCCCTTGCCGGTCGGCAGCGGTGCAATCCCGGCCAGCGACACTCCATAGCCCTGTGCCGTTACCGCCGGTCGACCGTTGGCGGGGTCGACCCGCATCGATCGAAACAGCCCGGTCAGCGACAGGCTGGCCCCCTTCGCCGACCAGAGCAATTGTCCGGTCAGGTCGGGAACGCTGTCATCGTCATTGTCGGCCAGTGCGGGCGCACCGGCCATCGCCGACACGGTTTCCGGGTTCTCGATCGAAGCGGAGATGGTCCACCCGTTGCCGACCGGATGACTGTAGCGCAGCAGCATCTGCCGAACCAGCACGGTGCCGTCGGTTACCCCGACGAAATCGGCCGTTTCAGGCAGGGCGGCAACATATTGAAAGTTGCTCCAGTCCTGCCCAATCGCGAACCCGCCATAACCAGCGACCGCGCGACGCAATCCGAAGGTATAGGGGTTGAGCGCGCGCTCGCCGCCGGACACCGCCGGAGCAACCTGAAAGTCCGCTTCGATCAGCGTCGTCAGCCACTTCTCGCCGATCGGCGTCGCGGTCTGGAACGCGATCCGCGACTGTTTGGCCGACGCATCGGCGAGAATGCCAGATCGCCGCCCACCGACCGGGATCGATTGCGGCAGCGACAGTTCGCGGCCCAGCGGATTGGTTGCAGTGTCGCCATTACCGTAACGGCTGAAGATCAGGTCGCCCTTGATGAAGCCGCTGATGTGAAAATTGGTTTCGCCGATGCGGAAGCCGTATCCGGCGGGTAGCGCCGATGGTCCGCCCTGCGCCAAGACCGACGGCGCACCCGCCGGCCGGTGCAGCGGGTCGGAGAGGCCCTGCTGCCGCGGCGCGTCGGTGGCCGGAGGCGACGCGGCGGCCATGACCGGCGGCGTTCCGCGCGGCTCCTTCGCGGTCAGCGCGCGTTGTACCGTGTCGAGCTGGCGCTGCAACTCGTCCACCTTGCTGCGCAGCGCCTTATAGTCTGCGGCGGTCTGCGCAACGGCAGGCGTCGTGCCCGCCAGCATCAGCCCCGAAAGCAAGACGGCACGGGTCGTCCGCTGCCTGAAATGCGGCATCCTGTATCCCCTGTACTGATGGTCCGGCGCCCGCGCCGGTGAGATCCGCGTCAGCGCGCGATGATGGTTGAATCGATTTCCGCGATCGTCCGTACCCCGGTCAGCGCCATTGCAACGCGCATCTCCCGGTCGAACAGTTCGAGGAGGTTGGCGACACCGGCCTGCCCGTCGGCGGCGAGTGCATAGATGAACGCGCGGCCGAGCATCGCGGCATCCGCGCCGAGCGCCAGCATCCGCACGACGTCGAGCCCCGAGCGTATCCCGGAATCGGCTAGGATCGACACCTGCCCCTTTACCGCATCGGCGATGGCGGGCAGCGCGCGCGCCGACGACAGCACGCCGTCGAGCTGCCTCCCGCCATGGTTTGACACGACAATGCCCTGCGCGCCGAAGCGCACTGCTTCCCGCGCATCCTCGGCGTCGAGGATGCCCTTAATGACGATCGATCCTTTCCAGGTATCGCGAATCCATTGCAGGTCGCGCCAGCTGATCGACGGATCGAAGTTCGCGCCGAGCCACCCGATGTAATCGGCAAGCCCGGTGGCGGCCCCGCGATAGGCCGAGATGTTGCCCAGATCGTGCGGTCGCCCGTGAATCCCGACGTCCCATGCCCAGCGCGGATGGGTGACCGCCTGCAGCATCCGCCGCCACGCAGCATTGGGCCCTGACATGCCGGAATGCGCATCGCGATAGCGCGCGCCCGGCACCGGCATGTCGACCGTAAAGACCAGCGTCTCAACCCCCGCCGCCTGCGCGCGTTCGAGCGCGTCGCGCATGAAGCCGCGATCCTTCAGCACATAGAGCTGGAACCAGATCGGCGCACTCGACTGGCGCTGCACCTCGTCAATCGCGCAGACCGATACCGTCGACAGGGTGAAGGGCACCTGCTTGGCCGCTGCCGCGCGCGCGGCCTGAACCTCACCGCGTCTCGCATACATGCCGGTCAGCCCGACCGGAGCCAACACCACCGGCATACCAAGCGACTGGCCAAACAGGGTAGTGGAAAGATCGATGTCGGCAACATCGCACAGCACCCGCTGGCGCAGCGCCACGTCGGACAAGTCGGAGACGTTATGGCGAAGCGTATGTTCGGCATAGGCGCCACCGTCGATATAGTGGAACAGGAACGGCGGTAGACGACGGCGGGCCGCTTCGCGATAATCGGTGGTGGCAGAAATAATCATCGGATCGTTCCCAGATCTGGTGCGGCGGCGGCGCGTTCGGCGCGGGCAAGGTCGTCCTCGACCCGTCGGACCGTCGTGCGCACGAATTCGAGATGGACGTCGGCGGCATCGCGCGCGCCCTCGGCATCGCCAGCGACGATCCGCTCCATGATCGCGCGGTGCTGCGCCGACAATTCCTCGAAGGTGCGCGGCACCGCGTAGATTTTTTCGCGGGTCTGCGAGATGCTGGTATGGAGCAGCCCGAACAGACTCGACATGACATGGGTCAGCACCGCGTTGCGTGAGGCATGCGCGATGGCGAGGTGGAACGCGGCGTCGGCATGCGCCTCGGCAGCGACATCACCGGCGGCATGCAGCTTCTCCATCGCGTCGAACCGGCGGCGGATACGGTCTTTATCGACTGCGTCGGCCCGCCGTGCGGCGTGATAGGCGGCGGTGCCGTCCAGCGACTCGCGCACCTCGAAAATGTCGTGGCCGTAGCCCGGATTGCCCTCGACCAGCGGAGCGAGCGGTTCGGCGATCATCGCCTGCGTCCACTGCGCCGACGGTTCGGCGAGGATTGCGCCGGCGCGCGGGCGGATGATGATCCGTCCCCGCGATACCAACCGGTTCATCGCCTCGCGCAGAATGTTGCGCGATACCCCAAGCGTGTCCGCCAGCGCGCGTTCGGACGGGAGCCGCGCTCCCGGTAGCAGCTTGCGCTCGACGATCAACGCCTCGATCGCGGCTTCGGCCCGGCCCGATGCGCTGGGTGCTGCGTTCCCGACCGCGCTCACGGGATCATCCATGGCACGAGGTACGCCTGGATCGTCGTGATGACCCCTACCAGCGCGCACAGCGGCAGGCTGTGGCGCACGGTGAAGCGAAACAGGTCCGACTCCTTGCCCACCAGCCCGACGGCAGCACAGGCGATCGCGATCGACTGCGGCGAGATCATCTTGCCGGTGACGCCGCCGGTGGTGTTGACCGCGACCAGCAGCACGTCGCTGACCCCGATCTGATGCGCGGTATTGGCCTGGAGCGCGGCGAACAGCGCGTTGGCCGAAGTATCCGATCCGGTCAGGAACACGCCCAGCCATCCCAGGAACGGCGAGAAGAAGGTAAACGCCGATCCGGTATGCGCCAGCGCCAGTGCCAGGGTCGCCGACAGTCCCGAATAATTGGCGAGGAACGCAAAGGCGAGGACCATGCCGATCGAGTAGATCGGAATTGCGAGGCTTTTCAGCGTATCGCCGAACGTCCGCACGGCCTCTGCGGGCTTCATCCGCAGGAAGGCGATGGTGACGATCGCCGCCAACATGATCGCGGTGCCGGTCGCCGACAGCCAGTCGAACTTGTAGACCGCTTCGTACGGCGTGACCTGCTTCACGATCGGCGGCACCTTGGCTACCAGCTTGTCGAGAAAGGGTACGTGCAGCTTAAGGACAAGATGCGCGAGCGGTCCGTCGGCGGCGAACAATGCCTTGACCGGGGCGATGCTCCACAGCGTCACGAACACCGTTAGGATCAGGAACGGCGACCATGCCCAAGCGATCTTCGCCGGCGAATGGCGCACGGTCTGCGTCGTGATCGGTGCGACCGGTACCGCGCCGTCGGCGGCGACCTCGGCCGCATCAAAGCGGAAGATGCGCTTGGGCTGCCAGAAGCGCAGGAACACCGGCAGCGCGATCAGCGAGGCGAGGGCGGCGGTGATATCGGGCAGTTCCGGCCCGATGAAGTTGGCGGTCAGGAACTGGACGATCGCGAACGAACCGCCCGCGACGAGGATGGCGGGCCATGTCTCGCGCACGCCGCGCGGACCATCCATGATGAGGATCAACCAGAAGGGCACGATGACCGAGAGCAACGGCAACTGCCGCCCGGCCATCTGTCCGATCAGGAACGGATCGATGCCGGTCACCTGACCCGCGACGACGATCGGAATGCCCATCGCTCCGAACGCCACCGGCGCGGTATTGGCGATCAGGCACAGCCCAGCGGCATAAAGCGGGCGGAACCCCAGTCCGACCAGCAGCGCCGAGGTAATCGCGACCGGCGCACCGAACCCGGCTGCCCCTTCGAGAAATGCACCGAACGCGAAGCCGACCAGCAAGAGTTGCAACCGCTGATCCTCGGTCACGGTCAGGATCGACTGGCGGATAATGTCGAATGCTCCGGTCGCGACCGCGATCCGGTAAAGGAACACCGCGCCGAGGATGATCCACGCGATCGGCCAGAGACCATAAAAGAACCCGAACACGCCAGCGGCCAGCGCACTGTTGATTGGCATGCCATACAGCCCGATCGCGACCGCCAGCGTCAATGCAACGGTGATGGTGCCGGCGATATATCCTTTCAGGCGAAAGACCGTCAGCGCCAGAAAGAAAAAAACGATTGGAATAGCCGCGACCATACTGGACAGCCAGATATTACCAAGCGGATCGTAGTTCTGTGCCCAGACTCCCATGGCATCCCTCTCCTTGAATCTGGTAGTACCAGAAATTTATTTTCAAAGGAAAAATTGGGCATTTTGTTGGGGCAGTCAATTACGTCTGCTGATAACCTATTTCTTTCTGGTACTACCATTAGGCGGCATCAGCAATGGCGGCTTATGCGTGGAAGACCGACAGCGTCATTGGGATTGCTCCTCCTGTATCCGTAAGGGAGGCAACATCGAAGCGATCATTCCGGTCTTGGAACGGGTGGCAACTGGCGACCCGTTGAAACGGATTTTCGAAATGCCATCCCAATCGGGACGGTCGCCGGGCTTAGACCCCATGACTGCCGGAGCCTCGGAGGCTCGAATCTGAGATGCTGATGATGGATTTGTCAGCAGCGGAGACGAGTCATGACGGAGGCAGTGAAATACGTTGGTCTGGACGTTCATAAGGAAACCATCGCGGTCGCGGTTGCCGATGGGGAACGCGGAGGCGAGGTACGTTTCGTCGGCACGGTCGCCAACGAGGACGATGCGATCAGGAAGCTGGTCAAGCGGCTGACTGGACCGGGCGTGACGTTGAACGTCTGCTACGAAGCTGGTCCCTGCGGGTATGGCTTGCATCGGCTGCTGACGAAGCTGGGACAGAATTGCATCGTCATCGCCCCCTCGATGATGCCGCGGCGCCCAGGTGACCATGTAAAGACGGACCGGCGTGACGCGATGACCCTGGCGCGGCTGCTACGCGCTGGCGAACTCACCGCAATCTGGATACCGGACGAAGCGCACGAGGCGGTACGCGATCTCATCCGCGCGCGACGCAGCGCGCAAGATGATGCCATCGGAGCCAAGCAGACAGTGCGCAGCTTCCTGTTGCGTCATGATCGTCGTTTCGGCGGCAAGGCGGCCTGGACGAAAATGTACTGGCGGTGGTTGTCCGAGCAGCGGTTCGATTTTCCCCACCAACAGCTGGCATTCGAGGAAATGCAGAAGCGGGTGCTGGAGGCGCAGGCACGGGTTGGGCGCTTAGAAGCGGCGCTGACTGAAGCGGTGGACGCATGGTGTTTTGCGCCGCTGGTCCGCAATCTACAGGTCCTGCGCGGTATCAGGCTGGTCAGCGCTGCGACGCTGGTCGCTGAAGTAGGCGATCTCACCCGCTTCGACAATCCCAAGCAACTGGACACCTCGAAGAACCGTGTGATTTCGGCATGATGGAGGCGTGAAGGCTCACCCTCGCCGATCTCCAGGCGGCGGTCGAACAGGCCATCGATCTTGGCGCCATCGGCTTCGATGCCGTCAAGCACCTCGTCCTGTGCCGGATCGAACGCGTACCGCCCAGGCTGGACCTGGACGTCTATCCCTTCCTGCCACGCACCACGGTCGAGAAGACCTTTGCCAGAGCCTATCTGAGCCTGCTCTCCGACCGGCAGGAGGCCGCATGAGCGATCAGGCCCCGGAGATCCTTCTCGCTCACCATCTCAAGGCGCTCAAGCTGCCTACGTGCCTGCGTGAGCATCACAAGCTCGCGCGGCAATGTGCCGCTGAAGGCGTCGATCATATCCGCTTCCTCGCCCGCCTCGTCGAGATGGAAATGATCGACAGGGAGCGTCGCATGGTCGAGCGGCGCATCAAGGCCGCGCGCTTCCCCGCCGTCAAAAGCCTCGACAGCTTCGACTTCGCCGCCATCCCCAGGCTCAACAAGATGCAGGTGCTCGAGATGGCGCGCTGCGAGTGGATCGAGCGGCGTGAGAACGCCATCGCTCTGGGGCCATCAGGCACCGGAAAGACGCACGTAGCGTTGGGGCTCGGACTGGCAGCATGCCAGAAAGGACTGTCGGTGGGCTTCACCACCGCGGCAGCGCTGGTCAGCGAAATGATGGAGGCCCGCGACGAGCGCCGTCTTCTGCGCTTCCAGAAGCAGATGGCCGGATACAAGCTGCTCATCATCGACGAACTGGGCTTTGTGCCGCTCTCCAAGACCGGCGCCGAACTGTTGTTCGAGCTGATCTCCCAGCGTTACGAACGCGGCTCCACCTTCATCACCAGCAACCTGCCCTTCGACGAATGGACCGAAACCTTCGGATCTGAGCGTCTCACAGGCGCGCTTGGCCGGCGTGCCGCGGGCACCCGACTGTGATGGGCAATCCACGGTGTACGGTGGGGCAGGTTCGTCCGATGCCCGAGCTTAGACGGAGGATAGGCCCAGCGACGGATACGGGTAGTGCGGTGACCAATCCGCGGATGAGAGCTTGATCAATCGTCGTCGATCAGGAGTCCGCGGCACACCCGCCAAGGTTCAAACAGTCGCTGGCGTTGACGTCAGCGGAGGAGTAAACTCGGCCAACATCTCAGATGGCAGTCATGAGAGGGTGTCATTCCGCCCTCAGCCGGAACCGACCCCAACCTGTCTTCATCCCAGGTCAGCCGCGCCGCAGCCCTGCTCGATGAGGAGCTGGAGGCATGGCGCAATCGCCCGCTCGGTGAGATCCGCTACCTGATCCTCGACGCCCGCTACGAGAAGATGCGCGCAGGAGGCATCGTGCGCGACGCAGCCGTCCTCTCGGCAATCGGTATCGGCCCCGACGAACGGCGACGGGTGCTCGGCGTCAGCGTCGCCCTGTCGGAGGCCGAGGTCCACTGGCGTGGCTTCCTCGACGACCTGGTCGCACGCGGCATGCGCGGTGTGGAGTTCATCGTCTCCGACGATCATGCCGGTCTGCGTGCCGCCCGCCGCGCCGTGCTCGGTGCCGCTACCTGGCAGCGCTGCCAGTTCCATCTGGCCGCAAACGCCGTCCACCATGCCCCCAACATCGCCATCCGCGAGCGTATCGGTGCCGAACTGCGCAGCATCTGGAATGCACCGACGCTCGCCAAGGCCCAGGTCGCGCTCGACGAGCTCGTTGCAGGATACCGTGACACGGCCCCTGGTCTCGCGACATGGCTGGAAAACGCCGTTCCCGAAGGCCTGGCTGTATTCACGCTGCCCGAGCATCATCGCCGACGCCTGCGCACCTCGAACCTCATCGAGCGCGCCGTCCAGCAAGAGCTCAAGCGCCGAACCGTCAAGGTCCGGGTCTTCCCCAACGACCAGGCGCTCCTGCGCCTCGTCTCCGCCGTTCTCGTCGAGATCGACGAAACATGGGCCTCCGATAATAAGGCCTATATCAAATGGGAATGCCGGAATGGGTGATCATGCCCCGCGGCAATTTCCAGACGTCAGGTTGCACAATCGGTCTGGAAATTCGATCGGGTCGTGATCGGTAAGTTGGTGCCGGGGCATGCCCCGGCACCAACTGCCCATCTTCGGCATTCCATGGAGTTGCAACACGCCCGTGGAGAGAACGAATGGACAGCAAGCATGATACGGCGATTGAGGCAGTACTGGAACAGCTGATTGAACACGGCCCCGAGGGCATCGCCGCGGTGTTCGCGCGGTGATGCTGGCGGTCGCCGAGATGTACGTGAAGGGCGTCTCGACCCGGCAGGCTGAGGCGGTGCTGCGCGAATTCGGCATCGAGAACCTGTCTTCATCCCAGGTCAGCCGCGCCGCTGCCCTGCTGGATGAGGAGCTGGAGGCATGGCGCAACCGCCCGCTCGGTGAGATCCGCTACCTGATCCTCGACGCCCGGTATGAGAAGATGCGCGCAGGCGGCGTTGTTCGCGACGCAGCCGTCCTCTCAGCTATCGGCATCGGCCCCGACGAACGGCGCCGGGTGCTCGGGGTCAGCGTCGCCCTGTCGGAAGCCGAGGTCCACTGGCGTGGTTTTCTTGACGACCTGGTCGCACGCGGCATGCGCGGCGTCGAGTTCATCGTCTCGGGAGTGTCAGGAATTTCGTGTGCGGGCGGGCATAATGGGAAAGAAGGAGCCCCGAAATGTCCCGACGCAAAGAGCCTGCGATACCGAACGATCTGCTGGATCAGCTGCTGGCTGGCGCTGATGCTG
>NZ_MQUI01000071.1:0-12677 GCF_001970915.1 Sphingomonas sp. Sph1(2015) | reverse complement strand
CGAACCGGCCTCGTGCCAGTATCGTCACATGACATCGTCATGGCTGTAGGCCTTGCTGCTATCCAGAAAGGCCAATCCGTCCCCGGTTATGCCGCCATCAGCAAGGTGACCGCGCAACAGCGCTTACTGTGGAAGGACATGAGGAGTGCGGTGAAAGCTCGCCAGATGTTTTACCGACAGTTCCTAAGCTGTCCGCCGAGCGTGAGGTCGATTCACGCATTGAGCGCCTAAACCAGACATGGGGTCACGCTAATGCTACAATGCGGAACCTGAGTCATAAGTATCAAAGACTGTGGGATGGTGCCATCACCAAGCTCGCAGATTACAAGGGCACTCTCTACATAATCTGGAGGGACGAGATTAGTCGTGTGATGTTCGAAGGAGTCATTGTTGGCGCATGGGAAGCAAACGGTGAGCACATGCACTCGCATGGTTTGGCTTAAATTTACTGCGTCAACGTCGCATATCATGGACTATGAGACGTTGACGCTATAGATTTTGTGACCTGCTGTGATAACTATCCAAGTTTCACCGCGCCCCCTGCCCCGAAGGCGGCACCGGCGGGGTGGACGACTTCGCGTCGCTCACCGCCTCGTCATACCAGCGGGACAAGTCCGCCTTCATGCTCCGCAGCGCGTCGGGATTCAGGTAGGTCATGTGCCCGGCCGGATAATAGGTGAAGCGCAGATTTGCCTGCTGCGCAGGCTCCAGCATCATATGGCCAAGATCGTTCTCGGTGCCGAAGAACGGGGTCGCCATGTCGTAATAGCCGTTCATCGACAGCACCTTCAGATACGGGTTCGCCCGCATCGCGGCACCCAGGTCGATCGCGGTGTTGGGATTGTTCTGCGACCCGTCGGGCGACCTGTGCTTCCAGTTCCAGGTCCAGCCCGCCGCGTCGCGCGCCGACAGGCGATAGGGCAACTCGGTCTTGTAGCCGAGCGTCGATTGCAGATAATCCTGGAAGGACGCGATATAAGCCCCTGAAATGGCGTCGGAAGAAGCATCCGTCTCCGGCCGCTCGCCCGCCGCGTCGGTGTCGATGCCGAGGTAACGCGAGTCGAACCGCCCCACCGTCCGCGCCGATCCGCGCAGCAACTCCTTCTGGAAACGCGGCAGGTCAATGCGCAGGTTGGCACGCTTGATATAATCGGGCGAGATGCCGATCAGGCGGCTCATCTGCTCGGCGATCTGGTCGCGCTCCTGCGGCGAAATGCTCTGCCCCTTGGCCAGTGCCGACATATAGGGTCCGACCGCAAAGGCACGCGCCTGCGCCACCACGGTCGCCACATCGGCCGGACGATCGGCCAGGCGGTTGTGATACCAGGCGGTCGCGGCATAGCTGGGCAGATAGTTCAGATAGACCTGATCCAGCCCCGGCTGTCGATAGCCGTAATTCATGATCGAGCTGAGCAGCACGACGCCGTTCAGCGCCATGCCCTTTTCCTGCAACTGATAGGCCAGCGCGCCCGAACGCAGCGTGCCATAGCTTTCGCCGAGCAGGAATTTGGGGCTCATCCAGCGGCCATATTTGGTGATGTAACGCTGGATCGCGCCCGCAAAGACGTCGACATCCTCGTCCACGCCGTAGAATTGCGCAGGCTTCATATCGCCCAGCGGCCGCGAATAGCCGGTGCCGATCGCATCGAGGAAGACGAGGTCGGTCTTGTCGAGCAGCGAGTCCGGGTTCGGCCCGACATCATAGGGCGCGGGCCGCACGAACTCCGGGCTGGTCGTGCGGATGCGGATCGGCGCGAACGAGCCCATGCGCAGCCAAAAGGATGGCGACCCCGGCCCGCCATTATAGAGGAACGTCACCGGCCGCTTCGTGCCCGGCTTGGTGCCGTCGAGCGTATAGGCGGTGTAGAACATCGAGGCGGTCGGCTTGCCCTCGATATCGCGGACGGTCAGCGTGCCCGCCGAGGCGATATAGGGATAGGCGCGGCCATTGATGGTCACGCTGTCGCGGTGGCGGACCTCGGTCTCCTCCAGCGGCGCGCGCGCCCAGGCGGCTTCCGCCTCGGCCTTGGCGGCTTCATGATGCGGAGCCTTTTTCTCCCCCTCCTCCTGCGCGGCAAGCGGCGCGGTCATGGCGGTGGCGGCGAGGAGGAAAGCGAGGCTGTTGCGGATCACGAAAGGCTCACGAAATGGGTGACGGGGTCGTCATCGTTTCGTGTTTCGGGATGCAAGGCAAGAGCATGCGGGGGCGTGGGGCAATTATCCTTTTGTTCCCTTCAGCCTGACCAAGGTCGAAGGCCACGGGCATGGTCCCGATCCAGACCGTTCCCCGGCGAAGGCCGGGGTCCAGTTTCTACTCGGATGCGACGGCGCCACGGGTCGGCGTGGGAGGCACAGCTATCGGTTCCCTTGGCCTTCGTCGTCGCTCAGGCTGAACGGAGGGTTGGTTCGGGCTGGCGGGGGAATACCCCCCGCCAGCCTTTATATCAGCGCGACAGCCAGGCCTGGACGGCGGGCTTCAGGCGATCGGCGACCGCCTTGCGCACCGCGATCTGCGAGATCGACCGCTTGGCCCCGCCGCGCGAGCCTTCGGGCAGGTTGGCATTGGCCCAGGCCTCGATCTTGCCGGGCATGGCGGGATCGTTCGACCCTGCCCCCAGCCCCACGATGAAGGTCGCGCGGTTGCTTTCCTCCAGGAAGCTGTCGACCAGCGGCTTGTTCGCCACCGCCCAGTCGAACGCCATGTCGGGATGTGCCCCCGCGATCGAGCGGAGCAGCGCGGCGCGCTGGGGCGGAGTGAAGGTATTGTCCTTCAACACGCTCAGCGCCCGCCGCGCCGCGGCAGCGTCCTCGGCATAGCCCAGCAGCGAGACATAGCGGTTCTTGACCACCGGATTGCGTTCGGCCTTGGCCAGTTCGTACAGCCGGTCCCATTCATCCGCCGTCGCGCGGGTGGCATAGGTCGCCAGGATCGGCTGGCGGATGGCGCCCGGAATGGCATCGGGGTTCCTGGCGAGCGCGGCGACATAGCCCCGCGCCCGCGCCGCGACCATCGCATCGCCGCTGGTGCCCAGTTGCCCGATCAGCGTCTCGCGCAGGTTCGAGACGAGCGCGCCGTCCTCCGGCTTCGGCTCGAACCCGATCCGCGCCAGCACCGGCGACAGGATCGCCGCCGTCCGCGCACGCAGCGGCTTTTCAAGCGGGGTGCCCTCATAAAGGCCGTTCAGGCGGGCGAGTTCGCCGGCCACCGTCTGCCATTCCAGCGGATCGGCCTCGGGCGTGACCTGCGCCATCAGGTCGAACCAGCGGCTCAGATCCTGATAGCCGCCCGCCGCCAGCGCATAGTCGTCGCCCAGCGTCCCCAGACGATCGTTCAGCGCCAGCTTCGCATAGTCACGCACGATCGCGGCATGGCCCGCGCCGTCATACATGACGCGCGTATACGACCCCTTGCCCTGGTTCAGGACCAGCGTGCCGCAGCCGCCGACCGTCACCGGGGCGGGTGCCGCGCCGGTCACGATGGCGGTCGTCTCGGCCCCGCCGATGGTCGCCACGCGGATCGGCACATGCCAGGTCTGGGCCGCCTTCGACGCCTCGTCCAGTCCGAACCGGCCCTGGGTCAGCATGGCGACCGTCTTGCCGCCCTCGCAGCGCGCACCCTGCAGCGTGACCAGCGGCACGCCACCCTGCAGCGTGAAGTCATGCGCGATCGTCGCGACATTGGTGCCCGACGCCTTGGACAGTTCCTCCCAGAGCTGGTCGGTCACCGTGTTCTGGTATTTATACTTCGCCATATAGGCACGGATGCCCTTGCGGAACGTATCGGCGCCCAGCGTCGATTCGAGCATCCCGATGACCGCCTGCCCCTTCAAATAGGTGATGCTGTCGAATGCCTCGCCGATCTGGTCGACCGTCTCGACCTTTCGGATGATCGGGTGGGTCGCGCTGGTCGCATCGATGCCCATCGCCGACTCGCGCTCGCCCGACACGCTGGCCGCCGCCGCTTCCCAGCTGGGGTTCAGGTCGTTGCTGGCCTTGCCCTCCATCCACGAGGCGAAGCCCTCGTTCAGCCACAGATCGTCCCACCAGCGCGGGGTGACGAGGTCGCCGAACCACTGGTGCGCCATTTCATGGGCGACGACGGTGTGGATACGCTGGCGGTTGCTCTCGCTCATGACCTGCGGATTGAAGAGCAGTTCGTTCTCGAAATAGAAGATCGCGCCCCAATTCTCCATCGCGCCGAAGAACTGGCTGGAGCCCGGACCCGCGATCATGTCCATCTTGGGCAGCGGATAGGGCGTGCCGAAATAGTCGTTGTAATAAGACAGCAGCTTGGTCGCCGCGCCCAGCGAATAGTCACCCTGGTCGACCACGCCCTTGCGGCTGACCACGCCGATCTGGACGCCGTTCGCGGCCACCGTCTTGCGGTCCAGATTGCCCGAGCCGAAGAACAGCAGATAGCTGGACATCACCGGCGTCTCGCCGAAGCGATAGAGCTGGCTGCCATCGGCCTGCGTCGTCACGGCCTCGGCGGGCATGTTGCTGATCGCGCGCTGCCCCTTGGGCGCGGTGGCGGTCAGGCGGAACCTGGCCTTGAAGGCGGGTTCGTCCCACATCGGCGCGAAACGGCGGGCGTCGGGCGCCTCGAACTGGGTCGCCAGCATCCGGTCGGCCGAGCCGTCGGCATTGGTATAGTCGATGGCGAACAGGCCATTGGCCGAACGATTGATCGTCCCTGTCCATGCGAAGCCGACCTTGTGCCGCCCGATGCTTGCAGCCTGCGGCAGGGTGAGGGTCAGCGTCTGCGCCGCCTTGTCCGCCACGAAGGGCACCGGCTTGCCGTCGAAGGTCGCGCGGGTCACGGTCAGCTCGGCCGCGTTCAGCACGATGGTGGCGGTGGCCTGTTTCACCTCGACATCGACGGTCTCCTCGCCGCTGAAGGTCAGCGCCTTCGCATCGGGACGCACGGTGATGTCGTACAGGACCGGCGCGACGGTCTGGGGCAGCTGGCCCGCCGCGAGCGCCGGGGTGGAGACGGTCAGGGCCAACAGGACCGATAGGGCGGACTTCATCGCAATCAGGGCCTTTCAATGGGAATGCGCAAATCTCTACGCCCTGTCCGCCGCAAAGCAAATGACGGTCATGTAATAATGTTGCAAAGGCATTGCCCGGCTGGACAGCCTTTACCTTTACGTTATCGTAAAGCCATGAGCCTTCCCCCTGCACTGAGTCGCCCCCCCCTGAACCGTTTAACCCTGCCCGTGATCGGGTCGCCGCTGTTCATCATCTCCAACCCGGACCTGGTCATCGCCCAGTGCAAGGCGGGGATTGTCGGCTCGTTCCCGGCGCTGAACGCGCGGCCTGCCAGCCTGCTCGACGAATGGCTGCACCGGATCACCGAGGAACTGGCCGCGCATGACCGGGCGCATCCCGATCGGCCCGCCGCCCCCTTCGCGGTCAACCAGATCGTGCATCGTTCCAACGATCGGCTGGAGGCCGACCTGACGGTCTGCGCCAAGTGGAAGGTGCCGATCGTCATCACCTCGCTGGGCGCGCGGGAGGATGTGAATGCGGGCGTCCATGACTGGGGCGGGATCACGCTGCATGACGTGATCGACGATCGCTTTGCACGCAAGGCGGTGGAGAAGGGCGCGGACGGGTTGATCGCTGTGGCGACGGGGGCGGGCGGCCATGCCGGCCGGCTGTCGCCCTTTGCACTGGTGCAGGAAATCCGTGGCTGGTTCGACGGCCCGCTGGCGCTCGCAGGATCGATCGCGACCGGGGACGCCATCCTGGCGGCGCAAGCCATGGGAGCGGACTTCGCCTATATCGGCTCACCCTTCATCGCCACCGTCGAGGCCAATGCGGCGGAGGCCTATAAGCAGGCGGTGGTCGACGGGCGCGCGAGCGACATCGTCTATTCCAGCCTGTTTACCGGCGTGCATGGCAATTACCTGCGCGCCTCGATCATTGCGGCAGGATTGGACCCGGACCATCTGCCCGAAGGCGATGTGTCGACGATGAACTTCGGCGGTGGCCAGGCGGCCAAGGCCTGGCGCGATATCTGGGGCGCGGGGCAAGGTATTGGTGCGGTCGACCGTATCGCTCCGGCTGCCGAACGGGTCGCGGAGCTTCGCCGTCAATATGAGGCGGCACGGCAGAGACTGTCGCTGACCCCTTACCCCTCCCCTGCCGAGGGGAGAATGGTCGGCGACTAGAACGCCCGACCCAGCCGCGCCTGCAAGGCCCGGACGGGACTGGTGGCCGGGCCCCCGTCATCGGCCATGGCATCGAGCCGCTCGACCCGGCGGTGCAGGTCGAGGCTCGCCCGGGTCAGCCACCGCGCCGGCTCGGGCAGGGCGGCAAGCTGCGCGTCGTCGGTATCCGGCGAGGCCCCCAGGCGCCGAACCGGCTGGCGCGCCTCGGCCCAGTCCATTTCCCCCGCCTCGACCGCGCGCTGAGTCAGGATCCATGCGATGACGTGCATCAGCCGTGTCGTCACCTTCAGCGATTCGCAGGAAAAGACCACCCGCATGATCGGGTCCAGCCCATCGCGTTCGTCACGGCCCATCCCGTCGAAATAGCCACGCGCCGCCTCCGCCAGGGTCATGGCCTCGACATAAAGGCCGTCGATCAGCTTGGCATGGAACGGGGATCGAGACGCGAGGGAGGGCATGGCGCTTGGCTCGCATGACATCCGCCCCGGGAACAAGACGGCGCGCGGTGCGGGCTGTCCCGATACGAAGCGGTCTGGCGGCCGGAATCGTCAGGCGATGATGTCGGGGATCAGCCGGTCTTCCAACTCGGCCAATTCGTCACGCAACCGCAACTTGCGCTTCTTCAGCCGCGCGATCTGCAACTGGTCGGGGGTCGAGGATTGCAGCAGCGCGGCGATCGCGTCGTCCAGGTCGCGATGCTCGGTTCGCAACATGTCGATCCGCGCGCGTGCCAGCGTGACGTCCATCCTGCTCCCCCTTTGCGACCGGCCCGGAAGACAGCCCGACACCGATCCCGCCCCTCTAGCAAGCCCGAAGGCGCACGGCGAGAGCCCGCATCACGTCATCGCGCCAAATGCCTCATCCGGTCGATTCTGACGAAAATGGATGGGGACAGACGGCGATTTTGGTGTTTTACTTACTCCCCCAAGCAATGACAGGAGGTTGAAGCCCATGCATACGGCGCATCAAACGGCCCTGGAGACCAAGCACGCCACGCTCGATCGGCGAATCAGCGCCGAATCACAGCGTCCCGTGCCAGACGCGCTGATCCTGGCGGATCTCAAGAAGCAGAAGCTCAAACTGAAAGAAGAGATCCAAGGCCTATAGCCTGGACGCGGCCGCGCGGGTCAGCCGACCCGCCGCGGCCCATGTCGGCGGCACGTGCCGCCCGACACCCAACCCCGCTATCATTCCCGAATCAGTGGTGGAACGGCTTGGTCTTCAAGCCTGTCGCGGGCTTGGCATATTCCGGCGTCGATGTGCCGCCGCCTACCGGCTTGCGGACCAGCGTCGGATCGATCTGACGGTCGAAGGCGACGCCCACGCGGCCCTGGGTACACCAGGCGATACGCCCCGACACCGCACCGACGCCTCGAAGGTTCAACGCGACTGGCGTGCCGATTTCCACCGAAATGGGCAGTTCGGCCATCAGGCCACCCTCGGAAATATTGCGGACACGCACGTCGCGGGGGGCGACTTCGTCGCCCAGCGTCATCTGCGCCATCAGCAACAGGCTGTCGCGCCGTCCCGCCCGGTCGCTGCGTTCCAGTTCGTCTTCCGCCATTGCAGACCCATTTTCGGGTGCGCGGTTCGTCACGTCCATGCTGATCGTTCCCGCTTGCCCGTTAACACTCGCGCGACCATGCGATACGCATCATCACGTTGCCAACCCCCTAATCAGAGCGGTTCCAGACATCTGTTGACGAACGGGACACGTCTTTCTCGTCCGTGCCCATATAGTGCGACCCGAACCCCGTACCGGCGCCCCGCGCAACGCGGACCGGGGCACCGAGCCGGTGGATCAGTCGTCGCGCGAAACCTTCTCGTTCCGCTCGTGACGCTCCTGCGCCTCGACCGTCATGGTCGCGATCGGGCGGGCTTCAAGCCGACCCAGGCTGATCGGTTCGCCGGTGACTTCGCAATAGCCATATTCGCCCTCCTCGATCCGGCGCAGCGCGGCGTCGATCTTGGAGATCAGCTTGCGCTGGCGGTCGCGGGTCCGAAGCTCGATCGACCAGTCGGTTTCGCTCGACGCACGGTCGGTCAGATCGGGCTCGCGCAGCGAGTCGATCTGAAGCTGGGACAGCGTGCCCTGCGCCTCACGCTGGATCGCCTCCTTCCAGGCGATCAGCTTGCGGCGGAAATAAGCCTGCTGCTTCAGGTTCATGAACGGCTCGTCCGCCGAGGGACGATAATTCTCGTCGATATCGTTGGCCACATCCGGGCCGGTGGATTCCGTCACGCGATTAAACACCGTCGCCATACCACTCTCCCAAAGGGCCCGTCGGTGCGACGTTCGGCACCGTGTCCTCGGGGCCGCCCCCTGATGGTCGAGAGGGCCTATAATCGGTGCCACCGTCTGCCGCAAGCGACCGGCGTTTCATCGTCTTGCCAATTTCTATAATAAAGTTGCGATGTTAACCGGACATGGACGAATTGGTGCCATTATGGTCAGTTTCCAGACCCGATCATCGAATCCCGACTGTCGCCGAGCCGCCTATGCTTCTAAAGACAGGTTCGTCCGGGGGAGCGAATCCCAAAGCTAGACGCGGACCGCCAACAATGGGTTTGACCTTAAGCCTTTGTTGGTCACTGTGATGACAGAATGCTGAAAGGGGTGCCGTTGGGCGGCCGGGCGGCGATGCCGGAACCATCGCCCGGTTTGAAGCCTTGGTCCGACCCGTGTCGTTTACGGGCCTGAACCGTTTGAGGATGTGACGATGTCTGTGCGTATGGCCTTGGCGAAACTGACGGCCTGTGTCGCTGGCGGTGCCGTCATTGGCGGCGGGGCCGTCCACATGGTCGATCGTCCCGAGCGCCCAGCGCTGGTCAAGCAGACCAAGGTCAAGAAGCGCATCGTTCATCACCGCCCGCCAGCCGCACGGCGGCATGTGGTCAAGCGCACGACCAGGACCACCACCACCACGCCTCCTCCGACGATCGTGACCGTCACGACCCAGGAACCCCCGGTTCCCATCCCCCTCCCCGCCAGTGCGCCACCGGCGACGACGGGCGGCGGCTATATCCCTGCGGTCATCGGCGGCTGGGGTGGCGGCTTCGGCGGCGGCTGGGGCGGTGGCTTTGGTGGCGGCTTCGGATTCGGCGGCGGCGGCGGATCGAGCGGCAATATCGTGATATCCTCGACCAGCAGCGGCGGGTCGACCTCCACTTCGTCGGCGTCGGGCGGCTCCGGGGGTTCGGGCGGCTCGTCCACGTCATCCGCGTCGGGCGGCTCGGGCGGCTCCTCCACCTCGACCGGCGGTGTCAGCAGCACCTCGTCGAGCGGCAACGTGTCCAGCACATCGTCCTCGGGCAATGTGTCGAGCACTTCGTCGACCGGCGGCTCTTCCACATCATCGGGCAATGTGTCGTCCACCTCGTCGACGGGCGGTTCCTCCACCTCGTCGGGCAATGTGTCCTCGACCAGTTCGTCGTCGGGCAACGTCAGCTCGTCGAGCGCGTCCAGCGCCTCTTCGGCGTCGTCCGCTTCCTCGGCCTCGTCGAGCGGCTATGCGTCGAGCAGCAGCGGCTGGTCCTCGAACGGCTCGTCGGCCAGCTCCGCCTCCAGCGCGTCTTCGGCGTCGAGCGCCTCTTCGGCCAGCAGCGCCTCGTCCTCGGGTGGTGTTACGCCGCCCCCGACGCCGGTGCCCGCCCCGCCGATGGTGCTGCTGTTCGGCAGCGCGGCGGCGGCCCTGGTCATCCGGCGGCGACTGGCCAAGCCGAAAACGGCCTGACCCGCCGCCGCCGCCGGGTGGCGGTTACGCCTTTTGCAGCGCGGCCTCGATCTCGGGCACGGGATGCCCGGTCAAATCCTTGGCCAGCTCGCCGACCAGCCGGTCCTCGACCGCCTTGTGATAATGTTTGCGCAGCTCGCCCAGCGTCTTGGGCGGGGCGACGACGATCAGCGCCTCGAACTCATTGGCCAGCGCGCGGCGCTTGAGCATATCGGCGGTCTCGGCCGCGAAGCGATCTTCCTCCTGCTGGTGGAAATCGACCTCGCCCATCGTGCCGCCGGTGGTCGAGGATGCCTGGCCCGCGCGGTCGGTCTTCTGGTCGCGATCGGCGGGATTATTCTGTTCGACCGCCTGTTCGACGATCAGATTGGGATATTCGGCATCCCCGTCGTTCCGAAAGAACAGGCTCTTGCGGCCATCGACGACCAGCACGAAGCTGTTATGCGGCACCTGCATCGCGTTTCTCCTTCTGTGGACTGGGATAACGCGGGCGCTTCGCCACGGGTTGCGTGACGGCGGAGCGAAGGCCATAGCCTCGCCCCCATGCACGACATTCGCCTGATCCGGGACGACCCCGCCGCCTTCGACGCCGCCCTCGCCAAGCGGGGCGCGGAACCCCAGGCCGACACGCTGATCGCGATCGACGAGCGCCGCCGCGCGATCATCGCCGAGGCGCAAGAGGCGCAGACCCGCCGCAACGACCTGTCCAAGCAGATCGGGCAGGCCAAGGCGGCCAAGGACGAGGCACGCGCGCAAGGACTGATGGATGAGGTCGCCGCGCTGAAGGCCAGGCTCCCCGAACTGGAAGAGCAGGAACGCGCCGTCGAGGCCGAACTGAACACCGCGCTCGCCGCCATTCCCAACCTGCCCGCCGCCGATGTGCCGCAGGGCGCGGACGAGAATGACAATGCGCTGGTCCACCAGAAGGGCGAGCCGACGACCTTCACGTTCGAGGCGCGCGAGCATGACGCGATCGCGCCCGCGCTCGGCATGGATTTCGAGACCGGCGTGGCGCTGTCGGGCGCCCGCTTCACCCTGCTGCGCGGCCCGATGGCGCGACTGTCGCGTGCGCTCGGCCAGTTCATGCTCGACCGCATGACCGAGAAAAACGGTTTCGAGCTGGTCCAGCCGCCGCTGCTGGTCCGCGACGAAGCGGCGTTCGGCACCGGCCAGCTGCCAAAGTTCGCCGAGGATCTGTTCCGCACCACCGATGGCCGCTGGCTGATCCCGACGGCGGAGGTCTCGCTGACCAACATCGTGCGCGATGCGATCCTGAGCGAGGCGGAGCTGCCGCTGCGCTTCACCGCGCTTACCCCCTGTTTCCGCTCGGAAGCGGGTGCGGCGGGGCGCGACACGCGCGGCCTGATCCGCCAGCACCAGTTCGACAAGGTCGAGATGGTATCGATCACCACCCCCGACCAGTCGGATGCCGAGCATGAGCGGATGACCGCCTGTGCCGAAGGTGTGCTGGAGGCGCTGGGCCTGCCCTATCGCCGGATGCTGCTCTGCACCGGCGACATGGGCTTCTCGGCCGCGCGCACCTATGATCTGGAGGTCTGGCTGCCCGGACAGGCGCGCTATCGCGAGATTTCGTCCTGCTCGACCTGCACCGATTTCCAGGCGCGGCGGATGATGGCCCGCTATCGCCCCACCGAGGGCAAGGGCACGCGCTTCGTCCATACGCTCAACGGCTCGGGGCTGGCGGTCGGTCGTACGCTCGTCGCAGTGATCGAGAATTACCAGCAGGCCGACGGCTCGGTCGTCGTGCCGGAGGTTCTGCGCCCCTATCTGGGCGGGCAAGCGGTGCTGGAGCCGCGCTGATGCGCATCCTGCTCACCAATGACGACGGCTATCACGCGCCGGGGCTTGCCGCCCTGGAGCGGATCGCGGCGACGCTGTCGGACGATGTCTGGATCGTCGCCCCGGCCGAGGACCAGTCGGGGACCAGCCGCTCGCTGACCCTGACCCGGCCGATGCGGCTGCGGCAATTTGGTGAGCGACGCTTTGCCGTGACGGGCACGCCGACCGACTCGGTGTTGATGGCGCTCGGCGAGGTGATGAAGGACGCCAGGCCCGACCTGATCCTGTCGGGCGTCAATCGCGGCGCCAATCTGGGCGAAGACGTGTTCTATTCCGGGACGGTGTCGGCCGTGATGGAGGGGGCGATGGCGGGCATCCGCTCGATCGCGCTCAGCCAGCGCTATCCGACGCAGGGCGTGGGCGACCAGGTCTCGTTCGCCACGGCCGAAGCCTGGGGCGAACGGGTGCTGCGGCCGCTGCTCGACCTGGATTTCGCGCCGCGCACGCTGATCAACGTCAACTTCCCACCGGTCGCCCCGGACGCGGTGAAGGGCATTCGCATCGCACGCCAGGGCCTGCGCGACTATGGCCGGGCGCGGCTCGAGAAGCGGGCCGATCCGCGCGGCTATGACTATTACTGGCTGGCGCTGGGCCGCCTGCCGCATCGGCCGGGCATGAACAGCGATCTCGATGCCATTGCCGCCGATCACATCGCGGTAACGCCTTTGCAACTCGACCTGACGCATGACCCCTCATTCGTTATGCTTAACGAAGCCTATCGCTGAACGGATCGCGAAACGGCTTTCTGGGGGGACAAGGGGTTGGATCGGACATCGGTTGCCATCGGGCGGATCTTGGGGCTGGGGCTGCTCGTATCGGGCTGCATTCCCAATATGGAGCCTCCCATGCGCGCCGCCGAGCCGGTCGCCCCCCCTGCCCCGGTCGCAACCGTGCCGCCACAGGCTGG
>NZ_MQUI01000070.1:0-13081 GCF_001970915.1 Sphingomonas sp. Sph1(2015) | reverse complement strand
CATCCTCGCTGGTGCCCAACGACCCGGTGCTCGACATTCGCGACTTCGCCTGGACGGCCGGGCTGCGGCGGCAATGGCGTGCGATCCGGGACGAAGCGCTGGCGGTATCGGGTCCGGCGGCGACCAGGGTCGGGACGGGCCGCACGGGCCGCTCGGCCTCGCCCGAATTGTGCCATATTGTGGCCGGCCCCTGACGCTGGGCACTGGCCTTGATCGACTTGGTCATCACGTTCCGAACATCCCCGGCCCGACCCTTGGCGCCCGGGCATCGATGGCCCTTGTGACGCGGGATCAGTCCGGTCGTCCTACCCCGCCACTGGGTCGAAATGATGGCGTCGAACCGTCGCAAAGCGGCGCATTGGGGCGATTTAGGGGCGGCTGGCGATCCGGCGTGCGGCGGGTTAAGAGGGGCGTATGGCATTCCCGACCCGCGCTCTGCGCAGCCTTGCCCTGCCGGTCCTTCTCGGACTGGCGATCCCCGTCATCGGCCAGGTTCCCGGCCAGACCGACAATCGTTCGGTGCCGCAGGGCATGCCGGTGGCCGCCACCGTGGCGCCCGCCCCTGGCGCGACCGCCGATCCGCTCGCCCCGCTGCCGCCGATTCCCGGCGTCGACCAGACCCCATGGCTCTACAAGGGCTCGGACCTGCCGCAGGACAAGATGTGGAAGTTCGGGCGACTGGCCAATGGCCTGCGCTTCGCGGTCCGCCGCAACGGGGTGCCGCCCGGGCAGGTCGCGGTGCGGGTGCGGATCGACGCGGGTTCGCTGAACGAACAGGCCTCCGAGCGCGGTTTCGCGCATCTGATCGAGCATCTGTCCTTCCGCGGATCACAATACGTCCCCGATGGCGAGGCCAAGCGTATCTGGCAGCGGCTGGGCGCGACCTTCGGTTCGGACTCCAACGCGTCGACGACGCCGACCCAGACCGTCTATCAGCTCGACCTGCCCGGCGCGACCGAGGCGGGGCTGGACGAGAGTCTCAAGATCCTCAGCGGCATGATGGCCGCGCCCTCGCTGACCGCCCAGTCGCTGAACGCCGAGCGTCCGGTCGTGCTGGCCGAACGGCGCGAGCGGCCGGGGCCGCAGGTCCGCTATTCGGACAAGCTGCGCGAAACCCTGTTTGCGGGCCAGCCGCTCGCCGAACGCTCGCCGATCGGCCAGCTCAAGACGCTGGAGGCGGCGACGCCGGAGACGGTGAAGGCATTTCACGATCGCTGGTATCGTCCCGAACGCGCGGTCATCATCATCTCGGGCGATATGGACCCGGCGCTGCTGGCCAGGCTGGTCACAAAGAATTTCGGGTCGTGGCAGGGCGTCGGCCCCAATCCGCCCGATCCCGATTTCGGCAAGCCGACCGCCGATGCACCCGTCGCGGGGGCGCTGGTCGAGCCGTCGATACCGCCGGTCGTCGCCATGGCGGTGCTTCGGCCCTGGCAGTATCAGGACGATACCGCGATCTTCAATCAGAAGCGGATGGTCGACATGGTCGCCGCGCGCCTGATCAGCCGCCGTCTGGAAAATCGGGCGCGGGCCGGGGGCAGCTTCCTGCAGGCTGCCGTGGCCCTCGACGACGTATCGCGTTCGGCCAATATCACCACGGTCAATGTCGTGCCGATCGGCGATAACTGGGAAGCCGCACTGAAGGATGTGCGCGCGGTCATCGCCGATGCGATGGCGACTCCGCCGACACAAGGGGAGATCGACCGCGAACTGGCCGATTATAACGCGATCCTGCGCAACCAGGTCGAAACCTCACGCGTCGAGGCGGGATCGAAACAGGCCGACGACATGGTCGGCGCGCTTGATATCCGCGAGACGGTGACGGCACCCGAGACGAGCTATCAGATCCTGCGTCAGGCGATCGACAAGAAGATGTTCACGCCCGCCACGGTGCTGGCCTCGACGCGCAAGATTTTCCAGGGCACCGCGACCCGCGCGCTGGTCAACACCCGCACGGTGCAGGCCGATGCGGTCGCCAAGCTGACCGCCGCGCTGAAGGCGGATGTCCGCCCGCTGGCCGAACAGCGCCGCCGTCAGGGCGCGGTGACCTTCGCCCAGCTCCCCAGGCTGGGTACGCCCGGCAAGGTCGTGTCACGAGAGAAAGTCTCCGATCTGGGGCTGGAAAAGGTGACGTTCGCCAATGGCACGCGCCTGTTGTTGTTCGCCAATGACGGTGAGACGGCACGGGTCTATCTGCGGGTCCGGTTCGGGCGCGGCTATGACGCCTTGCCCGCGACCCGGGAGAGCCCGGCCTGGGCCGCCGACCTCGCGCTGGTCGCGGGGGGTATCGGCAAGTTCGACCAGGGCGATCTCGACCGGCTGACCGCCGGGCGGACGATGGGAATGGACTTCGATATCGACGACGATGCCTTCGCCTTCAACGCCCTGTCGTCGCCCGGCGATTATGCCGACAACCTCAAGCTGATGGCGGCCAAGCTGATCGCCCCGCGCTGGGACGCGGCACCGGTCAACCGGGCCAAGGCGGCGATGCTGGCGGGGTATGACGGGTTCGACTCGTCGCCCGACGGGGTGCTCGGCCACGATCTGGAGCGGTTGCTGCGCGACGGCGATCCGCGCTGGGGCACGCCGCCGCGCGACGCGGTGGAGGCGACCACGCCGGAATCGTTCAAGGCGCTCTGGGCGCCGCTGCTCGCCTCCGGCCCGATCGAGGTGTCGGTGTTCGGCGACGTGAAGGCGGATGAAGCGATCAAGGCGGTGGCGGACAGCTTCGGCGCGATCCCGGCGCGTCAAGGGGCGACTGGCCCGGTGCCGCCGATCCGCTTCCCCGCGCATGTCGCCACGCCCGTCGTCCGCACGCATACCGGCCCGGCCGACCAGGCGGCGGCGGTGATCGCCTGGCCGACCGGCGGCGGATCGGCCGACGACCGCATCCGCAACCGGCTGGACGTGCTGGCGCAGGTCTTCGCCGACCGGCTGTTCGACCGGCTGCGTTCGCAGGCGGGGGCGAGCTACAGCCCGCAGGTGGCCAGCCAGTGGCCGATCGGCCTGCCCGGCGGCGGGCGGATGATCGCCATCGGCATGGTCGCCCCCGACAAGGTCGACTTCTTCCTGGCGACCGCCCGCTCGATCGCCGCCGACCTGGCGTCGAAGCCGATCGATGCCGACGAACTGCAACGGATCAAGCGGCCCATGGCGCAACGGCTCGCCCGCATGGCGTCGGGCAATCTGTTCTGGATGCAGCGGCTGGGCGGTGCGACCTACGATCCGCAGCGGATCGAGGCGACCAAGCGGCTGGCGCAGGACTTCGTATCGATCGGTCCTGCCGACCTTCAGGCGGTCGCGGCGCGCTATCTGCGGCCGGACACCGACTGGACGCTCAAGGTGGTGCCCCGCGCCAAGTAATCCTCCCCGCTCGCGGGGAGGGGGACCGCCGCGAAGCGGTGGTGGAGGGGGGCTTCCTCACAGGGCAGCCATTGCGGCGCTCCCCCTCCACCCGCCTGCGAGCTGCCACCTGCCCTTGCAGGGGAGGAACTTGTTCGCCGTGGCATCGTTTCACCCGCCAACCACCTTTGTGCGCCGCAATATCCGCGCCGCCCTTTCGCTTTGCTTGGCTTTCGGCTATGGCGCGCGGCGACATACCCTCCGAACAAGAGAAATTTGCATGAGCCTCCGCAACGTGGCGATCATCGCGCACGTCGACCATGGCAAGACGACCCTGGTTGATCAGCTGTTCCGCCAGTCGGGCACCTTCCGCGACAACCAGCGCGTCGAAGAGCGCGCGATGGACTCCAACGACCTGGAAAAGGAGCGCGGGATCACGATTCTCGCCAAGCCGACCTCGGTCGACTGGACTCCGCCGGGCAGCGACGAGTCGATCCGCATCAACATCGTCGACACCCCCGGCCACGCCGACTTCGGCGGCGAGGTGGAGCGCATCCTGTCGATGGTCGACGGTGTCGTCCTGCTGGTCGACTCGTCGGAAGGCGCCATGCCGCAGACGAAGTTCGTGACCGGCAAGGCGCTGGCGCTGGGCCTGAAGCCCATCGTCGTCGTCAACAAGGTCGACCGTGCCGACGCGCGGATCCAGGAAGTGCTGGACGAAGTGTTCGACCTGTTCGTCTCGCTCGACGCGAATGACGAGCAGCTGGACTTCCCCGTCCTCTACGCCTCGGGCCGCAACGGCTATGCCTCGACCGACATGGACGCGCGCGAAGGCACGCTGATCCCGATGTTCGAGACGATCGTGAACCATGTTCCGGCGCCGAAGGTCGAAGTCGAGGACGTGCCCTTCACCTTCCTGGTGACGCTGCTCGACCGCGACAACTTCCTGGGCCGCATCCTGACCGGCCGCGTCAACTCGGGCACGGTCAAGCTGAACCAGGCGATCCACGCGCTCGACGCCGATGGCAACATCGTCGAGACCGGCCGCGCGTCGAAGATCATGTCGTTCCGCGGCCTGGACCGCGTGCCGGTCGAGGAAGCCAAGGCGGGCGACATCATCTCGCTGGCGGGTCTGGCCGTCGCGACGGTGGCGAACACCATCGCCGACACCTCGGTCAGCGTGCCGCTGAAGGCGCAGCCGATCGATCCGCCGACGCTGTCGATGCGCTTCGCGGTCAACGACTCGCCGATGGCGGGCCGTGAGGGTTCGAAGGTCACCAGCCGCATGATCCGCGACCGCCTGATGCGCGAAGCGGAATCGAACGTCGCGGTGAAGGTCACCGAAAGCGACGACCGCGACAGCTTCGAGGTCGCCGGTCGCGGCGAACTCCAGCTGGGTGTTCTGATCGAGACGATGCGCCGCGAAGGCTTCGAGCTGGGCATCAGCCGCCCGCGCGTGCTGTTCGGCGAGGACGAGGACGGCAAGAAGACCGAGCCGTACGAAACCGTCATCATCGACGTGGACGAGGAATATTCGGGCACGGTCGTCGAGAAGATGAACCTGCGCAAGGCCGAGATGACCGACATGCGTCCGTCGGGCGGCGGCAAGACTCGCATCACCTTCTCCGCGCCCTCGCGCGGCATGATCGGTTACCACGGCGAGTTCCTGTCGGACACGCGCGGCACCGGCATCATGAACCGCCTGTTCGAGAAGTACGGCCCCCACAAGGGCAAGATCGAAGGCCGCAAGAACGGCGTCCTGATCTCGAACGGCGCGGGCGAAGCGCAAGGGTACGCGCTGGGTCCGCTCGAAGAGCGCGGCATCCTGTTCGTCGGCCACGGCGAGGCGCTGTACGAAGGCATGATCATCGGCGAGAACGCCAAGACGGATGACCTCGAGGTCAACCCGATGAAGGCGAAGCAGCTGACCAACTTCCGCGCCTCGGGCGGCAAGGATGACGCCATCCGCCTGACCCCGCCGAAGAAGATGACGCTGGAGCAGGCGATTGCGTATATCGACGACGACGAGATGGTCGAAGTGACCCCGAAGTCGATCCGTCTGCGCAAGCGCTACCTCGACCCGAACGAGCGCAAGCGCGCGGCTCGCTCGAAGGCGGCGTAAAGAACAGGGGCCGGACGGAAACGTCCGGCCCTTTTTCGTTGTGGGAAGGGCGACGAGGTTTGGGGGCGCAATCTCCCACCGCCGTCCGGTGGGCCGGTAACTCCCATCCTCCGTTCAGCCTGAGCGAAGTCGAAGGCCACGCACGGACCTCCGCCACGATCCGACCTGGGTCGAGAGGTTTTCCCTTGGCCTTCGACTTCGCTCAGGCTGAACGGAGGGGGGGTACCGTCAGGGGTGCCCCATCGGCCGTTACGCCGCGTGCGACAGCGTATCCCGCTCCGCATCCAGCGCCGCGCCCAGATCGGCCCAGATGTCCCGCACATCCTCCAGTCCGACCGACAACCGCACCAAGTCGGGCATGATGCCGTGCGCGATGAGCTGTTCGACCGGATAGGTGGAGTGGGTCATGCTCGCGGGATGCTGGATCAGCGTTTCGGCATCGCCCAGCGACACCGCGCGCTGGATCAGGGTCAGCCGGTTCATCACCCGCTTGCCCGCCTCATACCCGCCGCGCACCCGGAACGCGATCATGCCGCCGGGCAGCGCCATCTGGCGCTGGGCCAGATCATATTGGGGGAAGCTCTCCAGCCCCGGATAATGGACCGCATGCACCGCCGGATGCGCCTGGAGCCGTTCGGCGATCGCCTGCGCCGAGGCGGCATGACGTTGTACACGGAGTTCCAGCGTCTTCAGCCCGCGCAGGATCAGCATGGCGTTGAACGGCGACAGTACCGCGCCGGTCATGTCCTTCACGCCGAACAACCGGATCTGCTGGATATCCGCCGCACGGCCCAGCACCATGCCCGCGACCAGATCGCCATGCCCGCCCAGATATTTGGTGGCGGAGTGGACGACGAAATCCGCGCCCAACGCGATCGGGCGGGTGATGACCGGCGTGGCATAGGTGTTGTCGACCACGCTCCACGCACCATGCGCCCTGGCGAGCGCGCAGACTGCCTGGATATCGACCAGCCGCATGTTCGGATTGGCGGGCGTCTCGAAATAGACGAGCCTCGTGTCCGGCCCCAGCGCTCCCTCGACCGCCGCGATGTCGGTCATGTCGACATGGGTGACGCGGATGCCGAACCGGCCCAGCCCATGCTGCATGAACGCGAAGGTGCAGCCATAAAGCGTCATGTCGGTCAGGATTTCGTCCCCCGGGCGCAATAGCGTCCACAGGGTCGCGGTGATCGCGCCCATGCCCGATGCCGTTCCCAGCGCCGCCTCGGCCCCCTCCAGATGGGCGATCCGCCGTTCCAGCAGGTCGACCGTCGGGTTGGAGATGCGGCTATAGACATGGCCCGGTGCCTCGCCGGAGAAACGCGCCGCGCCGTCCTCCGCGCTCTCGAACGCGAAGGTCGAGGTGAGGTGGAGCGGCGGGGTCAGCGCGCCCTCATGATCTTGGGGATCATAGCCGTGATGGATGGCGGCGGTGGCGAAACCGAAAGGGGCAGGGGTCGACATGGCAGGCGGGCTTTCTATCGGTGATGCCGCCATTTTAAGCCGGAAGGCCGGTGTCGAAATTGCGTTCTTTGCCAAATAGGGCTGGCGGATTGGCAGAATCTGCTAAGATCAGGCATGGATACCAAGGACCGCCAGATCGTCCGCCTGCTCCAGCAGGACGGGCGGCTCACCAACCAGGACCTGGCCGAGCGCGTCGGCCTGTCGCCGTCACCCTGTCTTCGGCGGGTGCGCCTGCTCGAACAGGCGGGGGTGATCCAGGGCTATGGCGCGATCGTCGATCAGCAACGCTATGGCCTGCCGGTGACGGCCTTCATCCGGGTGCGGCTGGAGCGCCATGCGCGCGACCTGGTACAGCAGTTCGAGGAGGCGATCCGTCAGTTGGACGAGGTGATGGACTGTCACCTGTTGACCGGGGACGCCGATTATCTGCTCCGCGTCATCGTCGCCGACCTGGAATCCTATGAGCGGTTCATCCGCCGCAAGATGCACGCGATCGCCGGGATCGCCAGCCTGGATACCACCTTCGCTTATGGGGTGGTGAAGAGCAGCCGGACGTTCCCGGCGGACTGAACGCATCGATCGTTGATCTTATGTGGCACCATCCCGGCGGAGGCCGGGGTCCAGTTGCGGCACGATGGGGGGACACATCGGCGTTCGCCCAACTGGATCCCGGCCTTCGCCGGGATGGTGCATGGGGGAATTCCTCCAACGAAAAACGCCCTCCTCCCGCTGGGGAAGGAGGGCGTCTTGTCAGCCGTCGCTGTGGCGATCAGGCGCCGAAGGTGCGCTGCCACCAGCCGCGGCGCGGGGTTTCCCCGGTTGCACCTTCGGCATCGGCCGCTGCCGGTTCCTCGGCCGGAGCCGGTTCGGCGGCGGGGGCTTCCTCGGCGACCGGCTCGGCGGCAACCTTGGGGGCTGCCTTCTTGCGGACGCGCTTGGGCTTGGCCGGGGCTTCGGCTTCCGCCTCGGCGACCGGAGCGACTTCCTTGGCGGCGGGTTCGGCCGCAACCTTGGGGGCCGCCTTCTTGCGGACGCGCTTCGGCTTGGCCGGGGCTTCGGCTTCCGCCTCGACTTCGGCGACCGGGGCGACCGGCGCAGGCGCTTCCTCGACGACCGGCGTCTCGACCACGTCGCTGGCGACCGGCGCGGCCTTGCGGGCGCGCGGGCGGCGGCGGGTCTTGGGCGCGTCGCTCGCCTCGGCCTCGGCCACCGCGAGCGGGGTCGTCACCGGCGCGGCATCGCCTGCCTCGATCGGCTCGACGATCGGCAGCGGCGCGTCCGACGCATCGTCATCCGACGCGGTATCGGTCGCAGCTTCGGCTGTGTCGTTCGCGGCACCTTCGCCACGACGACCGCCACGGCGACCGCGACGTCCGCGACGGCGGCGTCCGCCTTCGCGCGGCTCGGCTTCGGTGGCGTCGATCGACTCGGCGGCGTCGTCCTCGGCCGGTTCCTCGCCATCGGTTGTGTCCTGCTCGGCCCCGTCCTGCTCGGCGTCATCGGCGTGTTCCTCGCCTTCGGCCTGTTCGGTGCCTTCACCCTCGCCACGGTTGCGGCGACCGCGACGGCGACGACGACGCTTGCGGCCATTGCCGTCGCCTTCGTCCCGCGATTCGCGCGGGCGGGGTGCTTCGGTCGCTTCCTCCTCGACCTCGTCCTCTTCTTCCTCCTCGATCTCGTCGACCAGATCGTCCTCATCTTCCTCGACGGGAAGGAGCATGTCGATCTTGGGCGCATAGGCGGGCGGCGGGCCGGACGCCTCGACCGTCATGCGCGCACCCTCTTCCTCGCGGTCGGGGATGATCTCGACGGTCACGCCATAGCGATCCTCGATCTCGGCGATATCGGCGCGCTTGCGGTTGAGGACATAGACGGCCGCTTCCTGGCTGGCGCGCAGGGTCAGGATCGAGCCGCGACCGCGCGCGGCCTCGTCCTCGATCAGCCGCAGCGCCGACAGGCCCGAGGACGAGGCGGTGCGGACCAGGCCGGTGCCCTCGCAATGCGGGCAGGGGCGGGTCGAGGCCTCGAGCACGCCGGTGCGCAGGCGCTGGCGGCTCATTTCCATCAGCCCGAAGGACGAGATGCGGCCGACCTGGATGCGGGCGCGATCGTTCTTCAGCGCCTCCTTCATCGCCTTCTCGACCTTTCGGACATTGGAATTGTTGTCCATGTCGATGAAGTCGATGACGACCAGACCCGCCATGTCGCGCAGACGCAGCTGGCGCGCGATTTCCTGCGCGGCTTCCAGATTGGTCGCGGTGGCGGTCTGTTCGATATTATGCTCGCGGGTCGAACGCCCCGAGTTGATGTCGATCGACACCAGCGCTTCGGTCGGGTTGATGACCAGATAGCCGCCCGACTTCAGCTGGACGACCGGATTGTACATCGCGGCCAGCTGATCCTCGACATGCGCACGCTGGAACAGCGGCACGGCATCGGCATATTGCTTCACCCGGCGGGCATGCGCGGGCATCAGCAGGCGCATGAAGTCCTTGGCCTGGCGATAGCCTTCCTCGCCCTCGACGATCACTTCCTCGATCTCGCGATTATAGATGTCGCGGATCGCACGCTTGATGAGGTCGCTGTCGCCATAGATCAGCGCGGGCGCCGACGAATGCAGCGTCTTTTCGCGGATGCCGTCCCACAGGCGCGCGAGGTAATCGAAGTCGCGCTTGATCTCGGTCTTGGTGCGCTGGAGCCCGGCGGTGCGGACGATGCAGCCCATGGTCGAGGGCAGCTGCATCTCGGCCATGATGGTCTTCAGGCGCTTGCGGTCCGACGCATTCGATATCTTCCGGCTGATGCCGCCGCCGTGCGACGTGTTGGGCATCAGCACGCAGTAACGACCCGCGAGCGACAGATAGGTCGTCAGCGCCGCGCCCTTGTTGCCGCGCTCTTCCTTGACGATCTGGACCAGCAGGACCTGGCGGCGATGGATGACGTCCTGGATCTTGTAGCGGCGGCGCAGATTCTGGCGACGCTGGCGCAGCGCCTCGACCTGGTCGTCGTTGACGGTCGACTTCTTCGGGCGGGCGGGGGCATCGCCTTCGCCGTCCTCGTCGTCATGATGGTCGTCGGCGTGGTCGCCATCATCCTCATGATCGTCGTGATCGTCCTCGTCGTCCAGCTCGGCACGCAGCGCGGCCTCTTCGGCGGCGTGCTCGGCCTCTTCGCGCAGCAGGGCTTCGCGATCTTCCTTCGGGATCTGGTAATAATCGGGGTGGATTTCCGAAAAGGCCAGGAAGCCGTGACGGTTGCCGCCGTAATCGACAAAGGCCGCCTGCAGCGACGGTTCGACGCGGGTCACCTTGGCGAGGTAGATATTGCCCTTGAGCTGCTTGCGCTCGGCCGACTCGAAGTCGAATTCCTCGATCCGGTTACCCTTGACGACGGCCACGCGGGTTTCTTCCCGGTGGCGTGCGTCGATCAGCATACGCGTGGTCATTGTGAAGTCTCCACGCGCGCGCCGGGCCTGGCGGCAGCCGTCGCGCGCGGTAAATAAGGTGGGCGGCGGCGCGGGGCGCCGGTCCGCTGGAAATAACGGAAAGCGTGCCGCTTGCAGCCGCAGCATCGGCAACGGGGCCGGTGCGGACCCACGACACCGCGATCCCACCGGCAAAGGCCGGTCGGTCAGCGGGGTGGATCATATGCGTCATGCGAGCGTCAACCTGGTTGGTCCGGGCGCGAAATCCTCGCAGTCCCAGCCCTTTTAGAGATGGCCCCGTCCCGATCGTGGGAGAGGTGATCGAGGCCGGGGTCCGCAGGAGTGCTAGCATCATCGGAACGTTGGCGCAACAGGCGGAAATCTGCCGATCGGGCGGCCAAAACATGCCGAATTTCGGGTTAACCAATGGCCGTAAGGCTGGAGACAGGCACGGTCCGCTACCCGCGTGTTTCGATCTCCGGATCGTGGAAAAGGGTATGCGGTCATGGCTTTTCGCTGGACCAGCGAGGCACAAGCCCGGCATGGTCGCCGGGTCGTGCTGATGCTGTTCACATTCCTGCTCGGGCTGTTCGCGCCGATGAGCGCGATGGCTGCGACGGTGCAGAAGGTGGTGGTGCGCGGTGCGCGCCTGATCATCCGGTTCGACACGCCGGTGAAGCGCGCGCGCAGCGTCATGCTGACCGAACAGCGCCGCGTCGCGATCGACGTGACCGGCGCGTCGCCCGGCACCGCCACGATCCGCGACGGCGTGGTGCGCGCGCTGACTCAGACCCGCATCCAGCCCGGCGTGACCCGCCTGACCTTCACGCTGGCGCAGGACGCGGCGATCTTCGACGGCGGGTTCGACGATGACGGCAAGACCCTGTCGCTGACGCTGAAACCGATGGTCGGCCGCTATACCCAGGCGAGCTTCGCGGGCGTGCTCGACTTCTTCCCGTTCCATTTCCAGCGCAAGCCCGCCTATACCCTGACCGTGCCGGTGCCCAGCCCGTCGCGCGCGCTGCCGCTGCCGCGCGTGAAGGGAGCCGACAACCGGCCGCTGGTGGTGATCGATGCCGGGCATGGCGGCGTCGATCCCGGCGCGATCAATCCGCAGACGGGCCTGCGCGAAAAGGACGTGACACTGGCCATCGCGAAGGAGATTCGCGACACGCTGGTCGCGTCGGGCCGGGTGCGCGCCGCGCTGACCCGCGAGGACGACCGCTATATCCTGCACCGCGAGCGCTATGGCATTGCGCGGCGGCTGCATGCCGACCTGTTCATCTCGATCCATTGCGACAGCGCCGGGGCGGGGGAGGCGCGCGGCGCCACCGCCTATACCCTGTCCGACGTCGCCTCCGACAAGGAAGCCGCACGGCTGGCGGCACGCGAGAACAAGGCGGACGTGATCGCGGGCGTCGATCTGGGCGGGAACAGCGACGTGTCCTCGATCCTGATCGACCTGACCCAGCGCGAGACGATGAATGCCTCGGCCAGCTTCGCGCGGTTGTTGGGCCGCGAGGCGCAGCCGCTGATCCCGGTCAAGCCGAGCTTCCACCGCATGGCCTCGCTGATGGTGCTGAAGGCGCCCGACATGCCGTCGATCCTGTTCGAGACCGGCTATATCTCCAACATGCAGGACGCAGCCTTCCTCGACAGCGAACAGGGCCGCGAGCGGATCGCCAAGGCGGTGCTGCAGGCGGTGGAGGTGCATTTCGCGCGGCGGATGGCGGCGCGGTGAACCTCGCCATGTTTCCCGTTTCCCCGTCGAAATCGGGAGTTTCGGGAATAAGGAAGCAGGAACAGCTTTTGGGAAAAGCGAGGCCCATGGGCGTCCGTCGGCTCGATCGACGAGGCTGGATTGCTGTTACCCGTTCGTTTTCAGGAAACCGGTATTCTATAATCGGCGTACAAGCGGCGTACCCACTGCAACGTCGGTCGGTTCGACCACCTGGTTAGAGCGGAAGCAAGTTGATATGGCCAGTTCAATCCTGCTGAAATGCTTTTGACTGGTTCCACCTGCGGTAACGCTATCGGGGCAAGCAGGCTTGCAGCATTTAAATCAGCTCGACCAAAATCTGTGCCGACCAGATGCTTCCCCCGCTCGGTCAGCGTTTGATCGAGCCAGTCAATTTCACGGTCTACCTGCATAATTAAGTCCGGCAGGATTCGCGGCTCCAACGTCATAGCCGAGGCCATTACTCGTCGCAGGATCGGCCAGCACACCCGCCGCGCAGATGAGCAGCGTCGTGCTGGACATTGCAGACAGACCAGATCGATCGAAATTTTTCAGAAGATCGTGGAAAGCGCGTTCTCGCGCCGGTAGAGTTGCGGCTTCGGGATTGCCTGCGCCCGTTCTCACAGAGCTAAACAGATCAGCATGGCGCCAGAGGACAACGCCGCCCGTGAAGTATCGGATTACAACCGCCCTGCTGATTGCCGCTGCTGGCCCCGTTTCTGCGCAGGCCCCCGACCGCACGGATGTTCGGGCTGTAGCGGTCAAGTTCCAGCATGCGATCCGGCACCGGGACAAGACCGAGTTTCTGTCACTCTTCCTCAATCCGGCTGCCACCAACTGGCAGGAGGTAATGAGTGTAAAGGCGTAAGCGCTGTTGCGCGGTCACCTTGCTGATGGCGGCATAACCGGGGACGGATTGGCCTTTCTGGATAGCAGCAAGGCCTACAGCCATGACGATGTCATGTGACGATACTGGCACGAGGCCGGTTCG